>JAOZNG010000196.1 GCA_029933895.1 archaeon | reverse complement strand
TTCTTCCTCAGGTGGTTGATGAGCCAAGTGATTTTTTGCCAGAGGTTCCGGAAACAGACCTAATTTTGTTTCTGATACAGGATTCCGGCATTATCCAGCTGCTGCCTGATATAGCTAGGATGTCAGGAGCGAAGGCAGTTGTTGTTGCCGTGGATTCCCCGACTTGGCTGCCGCGGGGGCTTGAGCTGCAGATAGGGAATTCATTGATTAAACTGGGTGTGTCTTGTGTATTCGCAAGGCCTCTATGTACCCTGAAGGAAACCGGGGATGAGTGTATTGATCTCTTTGCTTCAGTATTTGGTTTACCTGTGGTGGAGCTTGAGTTAGATGGCGGGTTGGTGGAGGCTGTGACTGTGAAACGGAGTGCACCATGTGGTTCAACCTTTTTTATTGCAGAAAACCTCAGAGGTGTGAGCAAGGACGATGCTGTTGGGAAGGCAGGTCTTCTTTTCCATAATTACCCCTGTATGGCGTCTATGGAGTATGATAAGGTGGTGGGTGAGACACTGATGCATATAGCAGGCTATAAACTGAAGAACGCAGTGAGGGATGCATTGGAGGAGGCGGAATGAATCTGAACCAGAGATCGTGTAGGTTGATCAAGGAGTTGATGGACGAGTATGATCCCAGGGTTATGGTGCATGAGACCTCCAGGGGAAAAGTGTTTGTGCTAGATTTCGGGGTTGGAGGGGATTTCCCCCAGCAGGTTGGGGTTAAGCTGGCTGAGGCCTGTATGGGATGTCTTGGTAGGGTTTCTCTTAGAGATGATGTGATTGAGGTGGTTATCTCTGAGAGGCCCTCTGTGGCTGCTATGTCATGTCAGATGGCGGGTTGGTGTATTAATGTGGACGGAGTTAATGCTTTGGGTTCAGGTCCTGCGAGGATTCTCGCAAAAAAGCCATCTTCTATCATAGAAAAAATAGGTTATGTTGAGGAATCACGTGAGGCGGTTCTCCTGCTTGAGTCGGGTGTTTATCCATCGGAGGAGGTGTGCGGTAGCATACTGGAGGAGACGGATGCGGAGATACTGCATATGCCGGTTTTCAGTGAGGCTTCGACTGCGGGATTAATTAATATCATGGCGCGGGTGGCGGAGATGGGGGTGTTTCGTTTATTTAACCTGGGTTTTGATGTGAACAAGATACGTTATGCAGAGGGCTGCTGCACCCTCCCCGTGCTTGATGACGACATAATGTATTCCTCAAATGATGCTTTGATCTACGGTGGCAGGGTGAGGATAAGGGTCAGTGAATGGGATCCCTCGTTGACTGAGAAGGCGGTTTCTTCCTCGTCCAGGTTTTACGGGAAGTCTTTTCAGGAGCTCTACGAAAAGGCGGGAGGAGACTTCTACAGAATAGACCCTGACATCTTTGCTCCGGCGGTTCTTGAGGTGGAGGAGCTTTCCTCGGGAGAAATCTATAAAGCAGGGGAGATCAGGAGGTAGGATGAAGCCATATTTTTTAGCATATATCTCATTTTTTTGTTTTTCATCCTATGTAGCATCAGATACAGGATACAGCCAGAGAGATCTTCATGATTAATAATGATATTTATTTACTGGAATAACATAACAATAACACACATACATAAAAATGGCTGCAGAGGTAGAGGATACATACGCTGAAGCCTTCAAGGGTCTTTACTCTGAGATACTGGTAACAGCAAAAAACAGGAAATGGGTCTCTCACGCAGGTAACTGCGCCACAGGCTACGCCACATCCACCATAGGATGCAGCTGCGAGGCAGGGGTTGACGTATATGTGGACAGGGAAGACACCCCGGATAAAAGACCCGGCGCCCTGCTGCAGTTCTGGGTTCCCTCATGGAGCAAGGAACCTGAGAAGGACCTGGAATCCGCACTGCTGCACAGAATCGGGCAATGTATTCTGACAGCACCCACTGCATCGGTTTATAATGCAACACACGTCGAAACCAGGTTTGCTGTAGGTAAAAAACTCGGGTTCTTCGGAGACGGCTACCAGAGGAAGGAGGAGAGACATGGGAGAGACATGATAGTAATCCCCACCATGATGGGTGAATTCCTGATAGAAGAAAACATAGGCTTCGATACAGGTGTTATGGGAGGGAACCTGTGGTTCATGGCTGAATCAGAGAATGCAGCACTTTCTGCAGCAGAAAAAGCCGTTGAATCCATATCAGGGATGCGTGGAGTCATAACAAGCTTTCCGGGCGGCGTCTGCGCCTCTGGCTCCAAAATCGGCTCCAGATACAGTTTCCTCATAGCCTCCACAAACACGGGATACTGCCCCTCCCTGAAATACGATATGGAAAACTCTTATGTCCCGGATGACGTTAACTCCATCTCCGAAATCATAATCAATGGAGTGAACGAGAAGCGGATTAAAGCGGGTATGGAAAACGCCATAAAAGCAGTGAGGGATGTCAGAGGATTGATCAGGATTTCTGCAGGGAACTATGGCGGGAACTTGGGAAGTTACAGGATCCATTTAAGTCGCTGAATATGGAAATAAACGCTGTAATGCTTATAGGAGCAAGTAAACGGCTTAAATACAAAGCCTTCGTTGAATTAAGGGGAATGGAGCTGTTTCTACATGGCTATTCCGTAATCAAAAAAATTTTTCCA
>JAOZNG010000195.1 GCA_029933895.1 archaeon | reverse complement strand
AATATGACACCGAGGCACAAGTTGAGGTTCAGGGAGGGGTTTGAGGGGAGGGTTTTCAGGGGCGGGATGGTTACGGAGGCGAGGTGGCTGGCGGCGGGTGAGGGTGGGACATTCAACCTTTCGATTTCAGTTAGCGGTAGGGATGGTCCGTATTACAGGTTGAAGAGCGGAGTGAGGACGAGGATGGTGTACTGGAGGGTGCCGGATGTACCTACGGAGAATGGTTATTTGAGGTTGGAGTGGAGGAATTACAGTGTTGTTAGCGGCCCATTCAGGATAATAGGGAGGGATGACAGCAGGTCGCTTGTAGAGATATTGAGGCCGGAGGAAGGAGAGACGCTGGTTGAGGGGGATGATGTGAACATAACGGTGAGGGGATACGAGAGTTATGCTGGAGGAGAGGTGAGGCTTAAGCTTTATGTGAATGGTAGCCGCTGGGGTGAGATAGGTAGGGTTGAGGTGGGGGGTGGAGAGGAGAGGAAGGTGGGCTGGAGGGTGCCGGATGGTATATTTTCATTGAACTGTACAGTTGTGGCGGAGTTTGTCTGGAGGCGGAGTGAGCTGAACAGCAGCGTAGGTCCGATAGGGATAATACCTGAGAGTGAGGCGATAGGGAGAGTGGAGGTACCGCGGTTGGAGGTGGGTAGGGGTGAGTACCGTATTTTTGAGTTTTACGTGTATTCGCGTACGGGGAAGAATCTGACGGATGTTGTGGAGTATGAGTATGAGATAGAGGATGCGGAGGTGGCGGCCGTATTGTCGGAGTGGAGGAATCAGATAGAGGTTGCGGGATATGAACTTGGTAGGAGTGGGATATGGATAAATGTGAGTTATCTGGGTGTGGAGGAGGGAGTATATAGTGAGTTGGAGGTTGTGGAGAGCGTGGAGAGGCTGGAGGTGAAGATAGAGGGTGAGGGGGTCCATGTGGGTGAGGAGGTTGAGTTTTATCTTTGGGGTGTGAACAAGGTGGGTGGTGAGATAGACTTCAGTGGGATGAATGTGAGCTGGGAGGTGACGGAGAATCTGGAGATAGTGTGGAGGAATGGTTCGAGGGTGGTTGTGAGGGGTGAGGATGTGGGAGAGGGGAGGGTGGATGCGGTGTTGCGTATAGGAGAGAGGGAGTACCGTAGTTACAGGAGGGTGGAGGTGGAGTCATTTTTCTCGGTTTTGAGGTTGGAGGTTGGTGATGAGGAGGTGATAGACGGAGAGGAGTTTGAGGTGAATTTGAGGGTTGTGGATTATGGAGGTAATGAGAGGGGAGATGTGGAAGTGGAGTGGATGTTGAGGGGTCCCGGTGAGGTGGTGGAGGGAATGGGGATGGGTTTGAGGGTGAGGAGTGTTTTGTATGGAGTGATAAACATAACGTGCAGGGTGAGGTATTTTGGAGAGGAGAGGGAGTTGTTTGCGGAGGTGTTGTCTTTACCGAGGCTTGAGAGGTTGGAGCTTCCGGTGAGGTTGGAGGTGGAGGAGTTTTATACGGAGGAGTTTGAGATAGGGTTGGTGGATGAGTTGGGAGGGGAATATGGTGGAGAGTATGAGGTATATGTTGAGGGAGGAGGTGTTGAGTTTTCTGTGAGTGTGAGGGGGCTTGTGGTGGAGGTGTATGGTAAGAGGGAGGGGAGAGGAGAGATAAACATAACGGTGAGGACGCCTGTGAATGATGTTAGTGGAGTTGTGGAGGTGGAGGTGTACGGGAGGCCGGAGAGTATTGATGTAGAGGGATACCAGAGTATTTTGATGTTGGGTGAGAGGTACCGGTATAATATAACGGTGAGGGATGGTTTGGGCAGGGAGCTTAGGGGGTATGAGCTTTATGTGGAGGAGGATGGAGGAGTTGTGGAGGTTGGGATAGGAGAGGGATATGTGGAGGTGAAGGGTGTGGGAGTGGGGGAGGGGTATATTCGGATGAGGGTGATTGAGGGTAGATATGTGTTGTGGAGGAATGAGAGTGTGAGGGTTGTGGAGAGGCTTGAGGGGATAGAGGTGGAGGGTGAGAGGAGGATTTATACGAACAGGAGTTATGAGTATGTATTGAGGGGGTTGGATAAGGGAGGAGAGAGCATAGAGGAGGTGGAGTGGGAGGTATATGCAGATGAGGGTGTGGATGTGGAGCTTGAGGGAGGTGTGATGAGATTGGTTGTGAGGGATGCGGGTGAGTATGAGGTGAGGGTTGTGGGCAGGTATTACGGTCAGGAGGAGGTGGAGGTGTTGGAGTTGGAGGTGATGTGGGAGCCGTATCTTTATCGGGTGGAGGTTGAGGTTGAAGGGAGGTTAGTGCGGGTGTATGCCTATGATCAGTATGGTGGAAATCTGACGGAGGAGTGTAGTATAAGGTACCGTGGGGATTATGAGGAGCTGGAGAAGAATATTGTTAAGGTGAGAGGTGGCAGGTTGGAGATAGAGGTGGAGTATGGAGGTAGGGAGATAAGGAAGGTTGTTGAGGTGAAGTGTGAGAGTGAGGGGAGGAGTACAGGTATTTATTTGATGACAGGGATAAGTGTTGTTGTGGTTGCGCTGACGTTGTATTTACTGTACCGTAAGGGGAAGATACCCCCTTTGAGGAAGGGTTAAGCTCACTGACCCGCGGATACGTATTGTGACAGGAACTC
>JAOZNG010000194.1 GCA_029933895.1 archaeon | reverse complement strand
CGTCTGGGAATTCAACTACCACACCTACTTTCACTGCACATGCATTACATATCAACGTAACCATGAGAGCAGATAGCAGTAATTTTTTCATTGTTTCCTGTTTTTCTTTGTGGTTTTATGTATTATATCTATGTCTGTTCCTTTAAAAACTAAGTAAAATAGATAATATTTATTACCGAGATAGGTAATAATTGATATAGATATGAAAAATATCTTCAAGGCACTGGGAAACAGAAAAAGAAGAGAGATATTAAAGACTGTATTAAATAAAGAAATGCATATCTCAGCCATCGCCAGAGAGATAAAAGTGTCAGTTCCGGTTGCATTAAGGCATATCAACATTCTTGAGGAAGCAGGTCTTGTTTCCAGAAAAAAGGTAGGGAGGTCTCATATCATAACAGCAAATCTTGAGGACATACGTAAACTCAGAAATATCTGGGACCTAGAAGAATCATTTATTGTTAAAGTAGAGAAGGGGGTGACGGTTCAGGAGGCTCTTAGCAGTATCCCGGGCATCGGCATAAGGGAATCAGAGAAGGGATCATATATATTCGAGGTGGAGAGCAGACAGGGATACTACATCTATGAAATAGGTGGCAGACTTATTGATGCGCCCATAAATGAACACATGATAGAAGAAGACTGTGAGATAGAGATTAAACGACTCCTCCCGGCCATGGGAAAAAAGATAAAGATTATTACAACCTAACCAGGCTACATTTACTGGGAAAAAGACAACGCGCGATTCAGCTACGGGTATATAGTCATTTGGAATAAATTCAGGGTTTCAAATCCCGAATTAAATCCGCGTAAGCCATGGTAACAGACACTAAAACCGCTGCCGTAGTCGGATAAAGAAGAAAACAATGAAAGGAATAAATAACAAACAGGCTGGGAGCCAGATGCCGGGATACTCTGGTAGGGGAGAGTAAAACACCACCCGAATCTCTCTGTAGTAGTAGCCCTCCTTTCCCAGAGTGACGATGTAGGTGCCTGGCTCATCTATGACGAAGGGCTCGGTCTTCCCCTCCGCATCAGTGAAATCCCAGAACACTCTCGCGCTCTCAATCGGCAGAACCTCTCGCCAGAAAACCTGCACCCCAACATCCTCCAAAGGCACTCCAGTATCCCTATCAGAGACCGTGATTATGACAGGCTCGCCGGTTAAGGTTGAGGAGAGAGATAACTCCATATCCGACTTCTTTGCACAAACCATGAGGGAGAGATATACAACAACCAACACAATAAATGCTTTTTTCATGGAAATCACGTGTATTGTTTAAGATATGAGAAATAAGAGTATAAAAAAGAAAAAAAAATCCAGCGGGGCTGGAAAATCCGAAGAAACCATTCAATAGACTAAGAAGCTACCTGATAAGCTATATAACCAGGTAACCAGATTCCAGAATCACCTAATGAACTCACATCCTCGCCGCTTCCATGTCACCTCGATTATGGAGAGGACGTTAACATCACTGCTGGTTCTGGGGCCTAGACCTTACGGCGGTCACAATAATACACGCCCCTAGCAGCGTTCAGGAGAATATACCGCCTCAACCTTGTGGAAGAACTGGGGAAATCAGGGCTCGAATCTGACCCCTTCCTCGCAGATTCTCGTGGTTAACATCCTGCCGCCAGCTGAGGTGATAGCATTGGAGCAATCACCTAAGGCAACCATTATACCGCCTCTGCCAGCACCGCAGAGTTTAGCTCCAGGGGAGCCGGCTTTCCTGGCAGCCCAAACCAGCTGGTCCAGCTCGGGGGAGGAGACACCTATCGAGGAAAGCAGGCCGTGGTTCACGTTCATAACCTCTCCGAAAGACTTGAGGTCACCTTTCTCTAGAAATGACTGGCCGTAGTCCACCAGATCCACCATAATCTCTAGATATTTATTGAAAAACAACGGCATCCTCTCCTTTAAGCCCATCACATCCAAGACAATCTCTCTGGTGTCGGATCTTACACGTGTATCACCCACAGTCAGCTTGGGGTATTCATCTAGCTGGATGCGAGATACTTTACCCTGAGTGTACCTCAACAGGCCACCGTAGGTAACTGAGTAGGGGTCCACGCCAGAGGATTTCCCGTGGACTATGTTCTCGATGTCCCAGGTCAACTTAGCTGTCTCCTCCATGGAGAGTTCTCTGCCAAGTTCCCTGGATACTGCGTATACCATAGCTGAAGCAGTGGAAGCAGAGCTACCAAGCCCTGACGAGATAGGAGCATCGCTGTCGATGTACAGGTTCAGGCCCCGGTTCTCTCCCAGAAAAGCAAGGATTTTCTCAACAGCCTCGGCCACCAAGACGGTATCCCATCTCTCCTTCAGGGAGGGGATATCCTCTAATGTGAAACAGAAGTTTTCTACATTAGTGCAGCGGTTGTTTAAGGTAAAGAGAAGGTCTTCTCGCTCCTCCACGGTAACATATGTCCGTAAATCCACGGCAGCCACCAGAACAGGGTTACCGTATACTGCCGCATGCTCCCCTAAAAGAATAACTTTGCCGGGAGCGGAAGCCTTAGATGTCATGATATCTGGATAGGTCAGGTTTAGTTAGGTTTATATAGATAGATGGAATGCTTTTATTACAAAGTCGGTAGAATACGACAAACTCGGAGAGGGTTTATCCACAGTGAACG
>JAOZNG010000193.1 GCA_029933895.1 archaeon | reverse complement strand
TCTGATTAAACAGCTGAGAGAGAGATTCAGGAATCTAAGGGTCTGGGATTACTACTCTATCTCAAAAATCAAGAACAGCATGTACTGCCCGGCATACCTATATTATCTATCTAGGGGTTTCAGGGAGAAGAGAATAGAGACACCTGAAGGCATGCAGGGCTCCAGGATACATGAGGGGCTGGATGTCACCGAGAAGAGGGAGGTTAAGCCCTCCAAGGCAGCAGTCTACAACATATGTGGGATTCTGGATTCCATCCATAAAAGCAGTGTATTCGACAGGAGCGCTGTGTTAACTGAGTTGCCCTATTTCTCTCCCACTGAGAGGATATGGGGCTACCCTGATGTATTGTTTTTCCACAACAACGGATGCCTCACGATTGATATAGTGGAGAGGAAGACCCGCATGAAAAGAATCACCGAAGACGGCACACCCTGCATTTTTGCAGGAGATGTCTACCAGCTCCACGTGCAGAAGAGAATCATAGGGGATATACTGGAGTACTCCTCCAGGGTGGATGAAAGCCTCCCACTGGGTGAGGTATCCATAAACTGCTATCTTGAGCTGCGGCAGAGAAACCTTCAGCCGGCAAAGACAACAGCTGTGGAGTATGTCTCACAGCTGGAGAATGCTGTCGAGAACCTCTCCCTAAGCAGAAAGAAACACCTGGAAGACAACTACCACTCTGGTGGGTTCACTATGCCGGTATTGTTCAACAACCCCCTGCTGGGGGAGGAACCCCTGTACTGTAAACTGGACACTGACATGGATGATATAATAAAGAGGTTCGGCCACGTTAAGGAAACACTCTTCCAGCAGAAGGAGGGCTTGAAAGCAAACGGCTGCATATGTAATCCCAACAGGAGGAGATACTGCGGCTACTCTCACCTATGCAGTGAGAGGGAGGAACAGACCAGCCTGTCCATGTTCACTTCTCTGTGAAAGGCAGGAGCTGGCTCATATATATCCCGCCAATAATCTCCTTTATTGTTTTCAGATTTTCCTCGGCTACGGTGCCTGTGACGACAACATCTGCTCCCGCGCCAGCTAAAGCCTTGGCTGTTTCACCGTCCCTTATTCCTCCACCAACGATCAGGGGTATATCAATCCTTCTCTTCACTTTCCCCACCATCTCCTCGGGTATGGGTTTGCTTGCTCCTGAGCCCGCCTCAAGGTATACGCACTCCATGCCCAGATACTGGGCTGCCAGAGCGTAACCGATGACCTTCTCCACATCCTGGGGTCCTATCCTATAGAGGTCTGCCACCTCCTCAACGGTTGTTTTCTTTTTGCCTGTGCTGACAACAATATATCCCATGGATACAGGCTCTATTCCATACATCTCTACCTTTCTGGCTCCCCTGACCTGCTCTCCTATAAGGTAGTTTCGTTTCTTGGAGTTCAGGAGGCTCATGAAGAAGATGTAGTCTGCGTATGCTGTGATAGCCCCCGCATGGTTGGGGAATATTATAACCGGAATGGTTACTGCTTTTTTAACAAGCCTTGTGGTTTCATCCATTACATCCCCTTCTACCGTGGAGCCACCTATCATTATAGCATCGGTGCCCATGCTCTGACACCTTCCTGCCAGCTCAGCTGCTTCCACAGGAGACTGGTTCTCAGGGTCTATCAAGGTGAAATGCAGCTTTTTTTTATCCCCCAGCATTCTATCAATAACAGACATTCTCCATCAGATAACCCCTGTTTTTTCAGCTAAATCTGTTGCTTCCATCCTGGAGAGGCCATCCCTCAATATAGTATACCTGTCTCTTATCTCATGCGCTTTCATCAAGGCCTCAATAATACATTTATCATCCACGCCTAAATCCTTTGCTGTTGTGGGGGCCCCGATTTCCTTTAAAACATCTCTGATTCTCTTCCAGTCGGATTCATGCAGGGAGGCCATCATTATCGTCCCAACACCGCATTGTTCACCATGCAGTGAACCGCCTGGACACAATAAATCCATGGCGTGGCTGAACTGGTGCTCAGCTCCTGAACAAGGTCTGGAGGACCCAGCTATCCCCATAGCAACACCCGAGCTTATGAGGGCCTCTACCAGTATGCTCACATCACTCTTTATTTTTCCCGCGTTCTCCATCACAATCCTAGCACTCATCCTGGCCAGGGAAGCAGCGTAGTCTCCGTAGTATTCATTTCTTTCTTTTTTAGCCAGCTCCCAGTCAAGCACAGCAGTGTAGTTGGATACGGAGTCAGCGCAGCCAGAGGCCAACAGCCTGTGAGGGGCTTTCCCTATCACCTCAGTGTCCGCTATAATAGCCAGTGGACTATGAACCCTCATAGAAACAGGTCTGTCACCGGGTATGCTCGCCTGGGGTGAAGTAATCCCGTCATGGGCTGCTGAGGTGGGTATTGAGGCGTAGGGAATCTTTGTCTTGAAGGCACACACCTTGGCTGTGTCAATAACGGAGCCCCCTCCAACACCGACAACGAAATCAACACCTTTCTCCTTAATCTCCTTGATGCCTGATCCAATATTCTCATTCATTGAATCCCCCAACACCAGGGATTCAGAGCCTAAATCTCCTGCAATTTTTTTACCGGCAACATGGTAGGTATTTCCATCCGATAAAACAAGAGAGTCTCCTTTAAGCCCAAGTTCCGTGAACAAGCTACTTGTTTTT
>JAOZNG010000192.1 GCA_029933895.1 archaeon | reverse complement strand
TGTTTCTTCTCGAGTTTAACCACTCTGTCTTCCATCTCCTTTATCCTGGCTTCTATCTCTATCAACCGCTTCTGCTGGTCCCTGACAATCTCCCGGAAGCTTTCCTCGTCCAGCTTCCGCTTGCGGAACTTGAACTGAGCCAGCTTCATCATCTCCTCAATACTTTTCTTCTCGTCCTGCAACCTCTTCAACTCCAGCTCATAAT
This sequence comes from archaeon, assembly GCA_029933895.1. Taxonomy (GTDB): domain Archaea; phylum Altiarchaeota; class Altiarchaeia; order IMC4; family QMZM01; genus EX4484-2. Next base: position 2,458 of record JAOZNG010000192.1, on the reverse strand, counting down.
CCCTAGACGACGGATGCAGCCGAGTTTCTTGTCTGGTTCTCTTTCTCAGTAACCTGTAAACCAAAAGCATCAACACGATAAAAACCAGGGCAATTATGAACCCCGCCAGTAGAAGAATAAAGAGGACAGGACCCTCTCCTTCATCTTTATCCCTCCCGTCTTTTATTGATTCATCCAAACATTCATCAACCCTGAAACAACATTTCTGGCTGCAGCACACCCCGTAGAGGTCGTATTCGTCGGCGATCTCAGCAGGTATCTTGCATTTATTGTTGTCCGGTATACCTAAACAGGATAAAACCTTAATCCTCTCCTTCAGCTCAGGCACTGAAACATCCATCCCCCCATACTCTTGTTCAGGCTCAACTTCGCTGCAGTCTCTCACCCCGAAATAACACATACCGTCACAGCATCGCCCATCCAACACCTTCCCCGTTTTTCCATCCCTCAAAAAACATTCCTCGTTCTGTTTCTTGCTGAAACAAATTATCTTTTTGATGATGCTGGCTACAGGCTCCAGCCCAGGAGGTTGTTTCTCGCTGCAGCTCTCCACATCCCTCCTGCATCTACCATCACAACACACCCCCATAACATTATCTCTCAGGGGCTCTGCTACATTACATCTCTCCCCTTCCTTAAGCCCCTTACAGAATTTCTTCAGGAGGTAGTCTTCCAGCATGCGGTCGTAGAATTGATACCCTGCCTTAATGTTGTTGTTTGATGCATACGCATTAGATAATAAACATGCTACAGCGAATACAAGAATTGTTTTCTTCATCTTCGCTTAAATTATTTTATCTTGCTTCTATTTAATCTTTATTGTCTTCCACATAATCATTTAACATGGACAAGTACGTGGTCAGGGGCCTTAAGAAGCTTTTTAGTCTGACGAATACAAAGAACAGGCTGGCTGTAGAGCATGGCACCACGGAAACAAAACCCAAGCCCCTGCCTCTGGTAAAATATTTATCCGGTGAGAGGATAAACTCTGTGCAGGACTGTGTAAGCTACACCAAGGACTTGAGGGATAACGTTGAATTGAACAACCCAGGGGATATAGCAGCCACCACCCTGCAGTTAATGGACATAGTCGAGGGTGTGAAGTATGAATTCGAGCCCCCTGAGCTTATGGCAAACATTGATCCCCAGAGGTTTCAGGTTCTGGAGAGTAAGGCGATAGGAGAAGGTGAACTGGTTAATCTGTTGATTATGACGAAATCTGGTCCAGAGGGCTTGAATCTCTACGTGGGCTCCAGCCCCCCTAAGGGAACGCTTTATTTAAGCGGCGTGCCGACATCTATTGCGGTATTCCTGGATTACGCGTTTTGCTCGGATTACTTCTCCAGGGGTCTTTTTTTGCAGAATATGTCTTCCGTCCTCGGCAGGCAGACTTTAATCAACAACGTCATACACTACGCTCTTGGTGTTTATGGAGTGAGGACCTACAATGAAAGGAGTTTATTGTCTGGTGACTGAGTTAAAAGAGAAACGGGATATCCCTGTGGGCGGCCTTGACGTGCTAGAATTCAGTGAAGGATTTTATGTCTACGTCGGCTCTGCGTTGAATTCACTTGAGGCGAGGGTGGGGCGGCATTTACGTAAAGAGAAAAAGAGGTTCTGGCATATCGACTACCTGCTGGAGCATGCTGCAATAGTTGATGTGCTATATGCTGAAACATCCAGGAGGGCGGAGTGTGAATTAGCTGCTGAAATTAACCGGGAACTGGAGCCGGTTCAGGGATTCGGCTGCAGCGACTGCAACTGTAATGCACATCTCTTTCATTCATCCAGCCTTGATGAGGCCATAGTAACAGTTGAGGAAGCATTCAACGACACGGGACTGGCCTCCAATACTATGGTATTTAAAGCCTCAGTATAGATATTTTATTCGCAGAATGAAGCTCAGGGCAGGTATTATAGGGGCGACCGGTATGGTGGGTCAGCGGTTTATTGAGCTGCTGGAGAAGCACCCTTATTTCGAGGTCTCGGCTTTGATGGCATCAGAGAGAAGCGCGGGAAAGAAGTACGGGGAAGCTACTTCATGGTATCTCACCAGCCCCATACCGGAGAATGTCGGGGAGATGAACGTGGAGCTAATCAACACAAAAACAGCTGAGGAAAACGAAGTAGACGTTATTTTTTCGGCCATTCCATCCTCCATTGCCAGAGAAGTAGAGAGGTCTTTTGCCGGGGAATATCCTGTCTTCTCAAACACATCCACTTACCGGATGGAAGAAGATGTTCCATTGCTTGTGCCAGAGGTGAACCCTGAACACTTCAAGCTCATTGATGTCCAGAAAAGAAGGAGGGAATGGAACGGTTTCATTGTAACAAACCCCAACTGCTCAACCATCGGCTTAGTAATCCCATTGAAGCCGTTATATGATGAAGTCGGTATTGAGTCAGTCAACGTCACCACCATGCAGGCCTTATCTGGAGCAGGCTACTCCGGTGTGCG
>JAOZNG010000034.1:9471-10391 GCA_029933895.1 archaeon | reverse complement strand
TTTTGAATAATATTTGTTTGAATGATCACATTTTACTGCATGAGATGCATGAACTCCACATTAGATTAGATGCCGGCGTCCCTGATTTTCACGTTAACCTCCTCACCGATGTCCCTGCAGACTTATGGATGAAACAGTTCATGAATCCCGTGAGAGAACTCTTCTATCATCACACACCTGCTGGATATCGAGATTCCCTTAGTGTATGGATAATTTCCTGAGAGCTCAGGAGTAATATATTGAGGCAGAAGCAAGTACATAGATTATGATGAAAACCCATCCCTCAAACCAAGTCAGCCGGCCATCTGATACAACAACCTCCATTAAGAGCACGGAGACTGCGAATGTGGCCAGGTATATTACGTCAAAGTGCGTGGGTAACGGCTCCTCTAGGAGAGGAGATAGAACTATCAGCAACCCGAGAATCAGGTATATCGCCTGAGATGATGAACCGATGGCGTTGCCGACGGCAATCTCGCCGTTACCTTTCATAGCAGCTCTGATAGCCGCCAGATGCTCTGGAAGGTTAGCTGCCAGAGCCAAAAAAGTGAAACCAACGAATCGTTCATCTAACTGCATCTCGTTAATGAATAACTCCCGGACCCCATGCACCAGCAATTCAGCTCCTACAGCAAGCATCAATGCCGAGAAGATAAACAGACCAGTCCACTGCCACAGCGATCTCCTGCCCACCCCCACGATTTCATGCCCTACATAAACCTCCTTGTGGGAGACTAAGATAAACCGCAATAGCAGGATGTACGTAACCAAAAGTATTAATCCATCTATCATGTGGATGTATTCAGCTCTACCTAGGTTTATGAATATGAAGAATCCAAGGGCCCCAAACAGCATGGGGATGTCTGCTTGTAGCTTCTTGCTGTCGAATTTCACATCCTTTTTCCACCCACCCAGTAACG
>JAOZNG010000034.1:0-9461 GCA_029933895.1 archaeon | reverse complement strand
TTTTTATTTGGACGAGGGCTCTATTCATAAAAAACGAGTTACTTGCAAGGTCTTGAACATTTAGCAGCTTTTTTTCTCCCGGAAGGGGGGATACGGCGATATTTATCATGCCCGCGCCGGGATTTGAACCCGGGTTCAAGGCTCCGCAGGCCTCGAGGATATCCATGCTACCCCACGCGGGCACACTATAAGGATTAAGGAGTTAATCTTAATCAATTGATTTATTAAAAAAAGAAAAATGCAGGGCTTTCTAGGCCCTGCCGGGAACGGGTTCATGGAGTTCAGTCTCTTTCGTGAACTCTTCAACATGTTCCTCAGAGACTAATTCTATAACTCCATCACCTTTATCGTCTATGGATAATATCCCAACGTATCTTTTTTTTACCACCTATTCCACCTCTTGTTTTTCGGTATCTTCAGAGATACGCAATATTTTTTCCGAGGAGGACTATAAAAAAGGCTATACTAATATATACTGGGAGATACTATACTATGTTCATAACTAATCATTATAGATACTAGTACATTATCCAAAAAAAATATTTTATATCTGAACACATAACAAAAAAACACAAGAGACATATCTGTTCTATCCCCCAGGGGTTACACTTTTTCTTTAAGATACAGTTCGCAGGATGTTAAATAACATATCCCCTGATGTAGTCTCTTGTAGCTCCAGTGATGAATGTATGCCTCATGGCTTGGATATCTCCAAGCCTCGCGGACATACGAGCCATGGAATCGTTCCACTTTACCGATAGTTGTCGGTCTCATCCTGCTTGCCACCATAGGCCATACGATACGTGGACGGATGTCGTTCCCACAACTTCTGTTCCACAATGTGGACGTTTATCGACCTCAACAACCTCATCAATCTGCTATGGCTTCGGTCGGTGATGAACCTTATGTCCTGATTTTGCACCAAGCCTCTTCTGTCGCTTTTTCTGGTTTGGCTTGAAGATACGCTCTATTATGCTCTGGTGTTTACTTAGTCTTGATCTTATGACTTTTTCGTTTGCTTCGCTAAGTTCTCTCTCAAGCTCTCAGGACAAACTCCTATTTGTGTTTATCTGTTTTTAGATTGAACCCCCCAAATGTGAATAGTTACAAATATCACTATTCCTTAATAAGTGTCACCTGTCTCAGGGGATACAACAGAAGAGGGACTTATTAATTAAGCCCTGTTGTCTAATATCTAATATGGTGAAGACTATCATTTTATGCGTTGACCGTGACAACGACATCGGCAGGAAGCTGGAGGTAGAGGGCCCAATCATAGGAGTCAGCGAGAACATTAATATAGCCAAGGAGCTTGCCATCAAGGACCCTGAGGATTCAGATGTCAACGCCATCTTCGGCGCTGTTAAACTAGCAAGGGAACTGAAGGCTAAGGTTGTTACCTTAACTGGGGATAAAAACATAGGTGTTAAATCCGACACAAGAATAGCTAGACAACTTGACCGGATACTTGAGATGTTCAAACCAGACGGAATTATTCTGGTCACAGACGGCGCAGAAGATGAACAGATTATTCCATTGATTGGATCCAGAGTCAAGATTAACTCCGTGAGGACTATTGTTGTGAGACAGAGCATCGAGCTGGAGAAGGCATACTTCAAGATCAACCAGTTCATCAAAGAGGTGGAGGAAGAACCCAACCTTGCTCGAATGGTCTTTGGAATACCAGGGCTGGCTATAATAATATTCTCCATCGGAGTTTTATTGAACGCATTCTCCATAGCAGTAGCCTTAATGCTTACCTTCCTGGGACTCTATTTTCTCGTGAAGGGTTTCGGCTTCGAGGATGAGGTCTTCTCCCGACTCTCTAACTTCTTCGACTCATTGTCTATAGAAAAAATAAGCACCTTTGCATACATCATCTCCTTTATTGTTTTCTCGTGGGGTGTCATGAACGGCTACTTGGAGTTCGACCGAACTAAGCCCCAGGAAATCACTGAGGCAGTTGCTGTGTTCTTTGTGTCAGCAGCTGATATGATATTGATTGCGTGGGTTATATCCATCATCGGGAGGATCATAGACGAGTTCAACACCAGGAGATATCTAGGCATCAGGAGGGATCTTATTCTCTTGGCTTTCGGTTTCATGGTTTATACCATATTAAAGCCTACCGCAGACCTCTATCTACCATTGTCTCCATTCGACCCCGGGAGGTTTGTTCTATCCGCCTTGATTGGTATCCTGACCTTCCTTGCGATTATCTACTTTACAAAATACCTTTTTATCGAGGAAATCAGGGACAGACAGAAAACTATTGAGTTCTACTCTCAGAAAGATGTGGTGGATGAGGCAGGTAACAAGATAGGTCGTGTTTCCAAGGTAATTCTTGACGGCTCGGGTTTCATGGGTATAAAGGTCGGCAGGAAGATGATTCCCGCAGAGGATATTCTTTCTGCCGAAGAGAGGGTGACAGTGAAGTCCATTCCCTAACATTATAGCATTTCCTTCAGCCCGTTTATGCTCTGGAGGTCTCCCTTGACAATCAGGATATCACCTTCCAGGATTCTGGTATCCTTGTCTGGGTTGTATATCCAGCCCCTGCTTCTCCTGATAGCTCTTATGTAGGCACCTATTGTCTTGGAAAGCCTTAGTTCACCCAGTGTTTTATCTACCAGTTTTGATTTCTCTGAAACCTGCAGCCGGGCTACCTGCTCCGTGCCTTCCCCGAGCATTGACTTATAGATGGGGTGATCGCCTATACCTCTCTGGACCACGTCCACTATGTCGTCAGCTGAGTCTGCAATGTTTTCTGCTGCGAGAGCCACGTGAGAGATTCCTGCGAGGTCTGCTGCATCTTCCCTGCTCCTAGCTGACAGGAGCAGCATCCCCTCTATCTCGTACTGTAAGTCGTCCATCCAGGCCTCCAGCTTCTGCACCTCATCTGATATCTCTCTGCTGTTTGTTAACAGCGCGGAGTATGCTAGGTCAACCATCAGTTCGGAGGTGTCGCGCATCTCAACCAGAATGTCTTTAACAGTCCTCTTTTGAGAAATAGCTCTATCAACTATCTCATCAACGCCGTGTTCGCTCATTTTTCAGGTTATTATATTATCCTTTCTTTTTTATTTTAAATAAGGCTATATCATGAACTCAACAAACCATACCGCACCAATAAGACATATTATGGTTGCTATGTCCCCCACCGTTGAAACCAGTGGCATCAGTATATTGTCAGGATCCATTCCCTTGGATGAAGTGTATATTGCCAGCAATATTGTGAGGAGAGCCAGTAATACTCCTGCCAGAGTTCCCGCGATGAGTGCTATGAGGGTTAACTTGATGATGCTCGCCTCCCCGGGAAAGCCAGCCATTTCGTAGGCGCACCATGCCAGAGTGCCCAGAAGCAGGGATACAGCGATGTTTAGTATGATTGTGGCATAGAGGTTGTCTGAAAGCATCTTGTTCCATTTCAGTTCCGCGTCTATTAAACCCAGATGTAGCGCTGATGAGAGTCTTGAGCCTAATGCTCCTGCGATGTTCCCCCGGTTGCCTAATATTGCAGGTAGGAGTATGAGGAGCCCTGGTATTTTGACTATCATGTCATGTTTCACGTTTTCGAGGAATATCCCTGCTGTTATGCCTCCCATGGTGGTTACAACCAGCACCGGCAGGGTCTCTCTGATGATTTTTTTGACGGAGGCATCCATATAAGATATTTAACGGGAACGTATTAAAAGTATGTTCCCTGTGTGTGCCATCCCAGGAGGTTGCTTACACTCCGTTAAAATATACGTTGCAGGTGTTAAATAATTCAATGCCTGATGTGGACGTTCGTGGTTATAGTAAGATATATGGTCTTGATGAGTACCAAAACGCCAAGCCTCCTGTTCACATGAGCAGTGAACTCTTTCAACATTCCCTGTTGTTGTAGGTCCTTTCAACTCCTCGTTCTCCACTGCCTTAATAGTGTTTTGTTTTTTAAAGAAACAAGCCTATATTGTATTGTGGCATTTTTGTTTTTTAAAGAATGCCGCCTAATGATATGTATTAAGGTGATAAAATGGCCGACAAAAAATACTATGAATTGAAGGACAAAAGCGGAAATAAACACGTTTTTACGGGTAGAACACCAAGACAGGCTGCCTTAAAGGCTGCGACCAGAGGATTTAATGACATAAACCTCAGGGAGAGAGGCAGAAGAAACAAAGACGGTACATACTCCATACACATGTTTTCTGGGGATGTGAAGATGGTAAGCGCCCCATCGAACAGGCCAAGCTGGCTTCCAGCAAGCGTTAAGAAGCCCATCGTCAGCAAGAAGGGGGTTAAGAGAGTTAAAAGCATCTAATCTCCCTATTCTTTTTCTTTTTCTTTTTACATGTTTATAGCACTGACACAGTATACTCCTATCTAACTCCTATTAAAATGTCGGATATAATCCTATTTGGTGAGAGTCATGTATCTCGGCAAGATGCTGAAGACCTATGGGAATTCGATTTCCTAAAAATTAAAAATGGAATATTTTTCAAGGAAGGTAGAACGGAGGATAAACACAACCTAAAAGTCTTTCCGCTAGGGTGGCTGTTCTGGCCCGGGTATACAGAATATACCACATTTCTTAAAATCGGGGAATGGATAACTCATAGACAAAATTTCGATGATTTTCTAAATCAAAGGTCTGAGAAGTGGGATTTCGAAATTGATAAGGAGATAGACATACCTATGTCAAAATTTAATGATTTAATTCCATTATGGTGGAAGTATTTAGTCGTTATCATTTCAGCATGCTCCTTTTTTTGCTATTTCATTCCTCTATTAATCAAGGGGTTCTCTATCTTGGAGTTTGTTGTATTTATCTTGTTTATTTTAGCTATGCCATTAGGTTATACCCTCCCAATGATTATGCTATTTAATAGCAGTATCAACGCGAAAAGAGAGCAACATATGTCTGAGCATATTCAAACCAAAATAAATGATGGAGGATATGAGAAAGCCGTGGTTTTTTGTGGAGATGCGCATGTAGATGGCATAAAAAGGAATCTAGAAAAAGAACATGATGTAGTGATTGGACATCGACATAATTTTGAAAAAGACAATCTTATTCTTCGTAAAATATCTCATTTATTGTTGAGTCATTTAAGGTAGATAGTTATAAAGAGATAAAACGAATAGTTATACATGATTGTTTACGGTGGCTCTAATTCCATAGAACTCGCCTCCAGGATATCCAGGGTCTCTGGCTTCTCCAGGGGGGATGTGGAGATAAAAACCTTCCCTGATGGGGAGATATATGTTCGGATTCTGTCAGATGTTCATGGCAGGGAAGCTGTGCTGGTTCAGTCTGCTTTAGACAACAACGCCCTAGTCGAGTCGTTACTGCTCCTCGACGCTTTAAGGGACTCAGGTGCAATAAAGATTCATGCAGTTTTCCCCTACCTGGTCTACATGAGACAGGACAAAAAGTCCATGGAAGGGGAAGCTCTCTCGGCGAGGACAATACTATCGATCCTGGATAAAAAATCTGACCACCTCACCCTGGTAAACACGCACTTTCTGGACACAGGGGGAGTGCATGTTTTCCATGGGGTGGAGATAGATAACCTGGATGCTCTACCACTGCTTGTGGAGTATTTCACAGAAAAACTAGGCAACCCTGTTTTTGTTGCACCGGATAGGGGGGCCAAGGAGGTTGTTGAGAGGGCTGCTGAAAAAACAGGATGTGACTTCGATTATCTGGAGAAGGAGAGAATAAATGGGGAGGATGTGGAGATTAAACCCAAGGACTTGAATGTTAAAGGCAGAGATGTTGTCATCCTGGATGATATGATATCCACGGGGGGGACCATGATTGAGGCATCCCGGGCTCTTAGATCACAGGGGGCTAAGACGATAAACCTGGGGTGTGTGCATGGCGTCTTCTCGAGGGGAACAGAGATATTCAATGGAGTGTGTGACAGCCTTGTTTGTACGGACACCATACCCCGAAGAGAGTCTCTTGTCTCAGTAACAGAGTTGATTGTTGAATCAATTAGGGAATGAATATGAAACCATTCAAGCCAGTATTTATCGCGTTATCCATTCTTGTGTCTTCTTTCATCTTATACCAGAGCCTCTCCACGAAGCCCCCGGGAAGAATCTGTTTTAATCAATCATGTGTCATGGTTGAAACACCTCACGGGCGTGAAGAGATGAGCAGGGGCTTGATGTACCGGGAATCTTTAGCTGAGGGTAATGGCATGCTTTTTGTTTTCGAAAAAGAGGGATTTCATCGTTTCTGGATGAAGAATATGAAATTTCCCATAGACATGATATGGATGGATTCAGGGGGTCAGGTTGTTCACATAGATCGTAGTGTGCCTCCATGCAGGAAAGAACCTTGTATGATCTACCAGCCGGATGAAAAAGCCATGTATGTGCTGGAGGTTGTGGGAAATTATACTCTACGGGAAAATATCAGGGAGGGCTCAAGTGCCTCTCTAATACTTCCTTAGCTTTATTAATCAACTCCTTCAAAACAGAGGATTCGTTTCTTTCTCTCGAGTATATAGTGCATACAGGTTCAGTTCTCTGTATCACTGTGCCTTCAGGGGGTATGTTTCTGACACCCTCCAAATTGATTGTTGATTTTACCTTCAACTCTCTATCGGCGAACAAAACAGCCTTACCATAGAAGCCGTTGTTTTCTCTGAAAACAGGCGTCATTCTGCCGTCAATGGCAGAGACGTGCTCCTTTACCAGATTAATCCCCAACCTCCGCTCCACACCCCACAGTGTGTCCGGTATCCTGGAATTAACCTCCAGGAGGTATATCTCGCTTCCTTTAAGGATATAATCCACGCCATTACATCCCACAAGTCCCAGAGAGGAAACTATCTCCCGGGAAAAATTTTTTATCTCCTCCTGGTAAGGTGTTTCGTAGGGGATGATGTTACCGCAGTATGTGAATTCTTTAGCATTAAACTCTTTTAAACCAACCAGCTGCCGGTTCACAGTTAATGCGACAGTGTCTGATCCATCAGAGAGGACGGAGCAGCTTAAGGGAACGCCATCAATTTTTTCCTGAACCAGCACTTCATTATGGAACTCCTCCATAGATTGCAGGTCTTCTTTTCCATGGATTATCCTCTGGTGGAAGCCGCAGCCTTCAAAGCAGGGCTTCAGGACAGCAGGGGGGGTGATTTCTTCAAGAGCATCAATCAACCCAGCCCTGGATTCAACTGGGATGGTTTCAGGTGTCATGCAACCTGCAGTACTGGCTATCTCCTCCAGCATGCGCCAGTTTCTTGCCCTTGAAACAGCTCCTGAAGCGTTACCCACTACGTTAAATCCGTCTTCAAGCTCCCTCACTAGGGGGGGGTTACAACCTACGGCAGAGGTCAACAAGACATCATCCAACAAGCCGCTGAGTTCCTTGACAGCATAATCAACCAATTTCGTTGCGGAATAATCTCTGCCTAGATCAGGCTTCAATGGATTCTTCTGCAGTGGGAAGTGTTTCCCCTCTATCACATCCAGATCCGTGTAGTAATCAACCAGAAAAACATCGAACCCAGCACTCTCAGCTGACTTTGCGACCTGCAGGGCATTAAGCCCTATGACCCCAAGGTTTCCTCTTCCCTCAGTCATTTATTGTATAACAGCTCATCTGCTTCCATCCTCATTTTTTCAACATCGCATCCTGGGACATAGTCTATTGCGGTAGTTTCCAGGGGATTATATTAATACCTCTTTACATAAATATGTACTGAGGAGCTTTTAAGCTCTTAAGTTTAAAGTACTTATATTAAATGTGAGGTGGTTGCTTATGGCAGATAGGATACTCGATGAAAACCTGGAAAAAGAAATCAAGGACACAGTAGATAAGAACATTAAGAAGGCGATGTCTGACGTGGACAAGGTGAAAAAGAAGGCTATAGAGGATATAGAATCCATGAAAACAAAAGCAGGCAAGGAAGTGGATGCCGCTAGAGTTACACTTGACGAGAAAACAGAGGAGGCTATTAAGTCCATCAGGGAGAAACCTGTGGAATGGGTTGCTGGAGCATTCGTTGCTGGATTAATCCTAGGCAAACTTCTTTCAAAGTAGGTGGATTAAATGCTTAAGACCATACTTGGAGTTATATTTGACGTGCAGAAGATCCTCTTGAAGGATGTGCAGAAGGAAATCCGGAACGAGGCAGACTACGTAGCCCGGGTTATAGGTGATGGAATAAGGTTGGGCTTTGAAGATGGATTCAGTAACGTGAAGAACGATTTCTTCAAGCTCATGATTGCGTTATCCAGCACCGTGCTGGGCATACTACTGGTGTCCTATGGAGCGGCTGTGTTTATAGACACCCAACTCGACATCAAAGGCGTTGGTTTTCTTATAGTCGGGTTGATTGCCCTGATACTCGGGCTTTTTGTATCCCTAAGAGACTAGCGTAACCTGGAGAATGCTAACTGCTAGTCAAAAACCAGAACAATTCAGGAAGCGGGCTTTTTAGTCACATGTCATGGAAGGGTTTCGTGCTGAGTTAAGGAGCTGGGAGAATATGTGGATTCTCTCCAGGAGGGTTGCATCCAAGATAAGGGGCTCTGGATTCTCACATGAGTATATAGTTGCTGTTGTCAGAGGCGGGATTGTCCCGGCCATGAATCTCTCGGATATACTTGACATCAAAGCTATTCTTTTCCTGAAGGTGGAGCACTGGGGTAAAACCGCCTCCATGGACGAGAAAGCTGAGATAAAAACACCCCTTGCCGGGGATTTCAGAGGTAAGGATATGCTCTTAGTTGATGATGTGGTGGATACTGGGGATAGTATTCAGCTGGCTCTGGAACACTTGAATTCTCTAAATACTGGCATGGTGAAGACAGCAGCATTAATCTATAAGGAACAATCCAGATTCAGGCCTGACTTCTATGGAGAAAGAGCAGGGGAGTGGCAATGGATCATTTTTCCCTGGAACCTCACAGAGGATCTATGTAACCTGGTGGATGAGGTGTCTGGTAGGGTGGAGATGGATTCAGAGACGCTGGATAAGGAATTCAGGGAGCGATACAGGCTCTCCCTGGATAAGAACCTCCTGAAGTATGCTCTAAAGGAATATAGAAAGAGAAGGTCAGGACGAGATCATGTTGGAGAACAACGACCCTAAAGTGTTGTTTAAGATTATGAAAACAAGTAGAGATACTACTATCATGACAACCGCTGTATACATTCCCGGGGCAGAGCCTATCCTCCCCGTTCTCATCAGACCAATAAGCAAAGAGCCGAAGAGTGCTGATATAAACAAACAGAGAAGGCAATAGAACTCGAAATTAAACTTCCCCTCACACTTTAAATCAAGATAGCCACAGTCCATGGATGAAGCCACAGGAAAGTCATGTATGGTTATTATATTGCCTGTTGAGGAGGTCTCGGGTGTGTTTATTCCCTGAAGCGTTTTCGAAAAGACTATGACGAATTGGTTTGAGGCCGAAAACAGGAGGGGTGCGCCAAAGATCAAAGCGAACGCGAT
>JAOZNG010000033.1 GCA_029933895.1 archaeon | reverse complement strand
CCTGTTCTTCTTAGTCCGTATATGAGGGTTATCTGTCGGTGTTTGTGTAGTTCAAGTATTTTTTTGTGTGTTTTTCTTTTGTAGGGTTTCGCTAGTTTTTTGTTTATGTTGTTGTCTTTCCACCAGGGGTTTAGTAGTTCCAGTATTTCTTCTGTTTCTTTCATAGTACTTATATAGGAAACCAATGTTTAAAGCTTTCGTTTCCGTTTGGAAACTAATGTATTGATTAATTACGTTTAGCTATCCCCTCCAGCAGCTACATCAGCTTCCCTTCCACGTAGTCCACCAGTTCCTCCTCAAAACCCTGCGACCTGACAACATCCTTAAGTTTCTCGGGGTCTTCCCCCTTCCTCAACTGTTTCTCTATCCACGTAATCAACTCCTTTCTCTTTCCCTGGATTTCCTCCCTCTCTCTCATCCACATGTATCGCCTGTAGATGAGGAATCCCGTAACGGAAACAACCACAAACCCGAGGATATACGTCAGGCTGTTATCTCCCCCACCTGATGCTGTAGTGGATTCTGTCGTTTCTGTGGTTGAAGTCGTTGTTGTTTCTTTAAGGCAGTCCGGGTCCTCTCCTTTGGAACAGTCCGGGTCGCAGACGCCGTTTCTCTCAGCACAGAATGACCTCATCTCTTCAGTTGGATTTATTGAGATTAATCTGCTTTTATCTTGATCAAGTATTTCGATTAGGCTCATTCCCTTAATGAAGGGTAGGATCAGGTCAAAGCTAACGTTTTCCCGGTACATGAGACCTGCATGTGATATGGTAACCCATCTAGGGTCTGGGCGGATGAGGTTCTTCAATAATCTGTTGTCTCTTGAGCGGATTTCAATGGTTAATCCCTCTGTTGGCGGAATCTTATAGTCTGGCGGATAATTGTATGCTACATCAATGTATCGCTGATACAGGCTGTTTCCTCTGAACTCAAGCCCCACCACCACCACCTTGGTTAAATCCACTTCCTCCTCTACTGCAGGGGTTGAACTGAGAATAAATAAAACCATCAACCCCGCCAACATCATCCCCTTTTTTTTCATAATACACACCCCTAATTAAAGAGAGTAAATACCCAATTCATCCTCCTCACGCATGCCGGACAGAAATTCACGTTCATTGAATGTCTCATAATGCAATCATAATCCAGCCTCCAGTAATCCACACAGTTTGTTTCAGTAGCATCACATATCTGGTCACATGCCTCAGTCCAGCCTTCAGCGGTTCTATCTACCTCACAGTTGGCTTGGCTTGACCATATATTGGGGTTTGGAGAAAGCTCCTTGTAGGTTGGAAGCAGGCCATAGTATTCATCTCTTAGATTGAATATTGCATGTCCTGCCTCATGAGTGAAGGTTTTATGCATATAATAATTATGTGTGACGGTGAAGCTGCTTCCCGGGATGGGGGGGTCAAGAGTTGGGGACGTATGCGAACAGTCCCTGCATGTTCCTTTGTGCAGGTATGCGGTTGTGTCTGCGAAACTGCAGTATGTAACATAGCCGGGAGGGGAACTCCCAGCGCAAAGATCATTAGAATCCGCATACACGCTGCCCTTTTTTGTGTAGTAATAGAAGTTGAGTTTATCTGTATTTTCGGCGATGGGGACGGTGTGAATGAAATCAATTTTTGCATCATCTATTATATCCTCGAAATTATCTGGTAACGCATCCGACTGGGCGTCAAATGCTCTGACGAAGACGACATCGATTTTATCTTCATGCTCTCCGTTCTCTGTTACTGCTCTGCACTCTGGCTCAGTTATTGTTATATCCACTGTAGCAACTCCTGTTTTCTGGTGGCTGCTGCCGTCTGTTACAGTCAGGGTAATGGTATGCGTTCCCTGAGATAATCCATCCCAGTAAAACTTAGAAAGGCTCCCTAGCACTCCATCCATATTAGAACTCCATTCAAGGGTATATGGGAGGGTTCCTCCATATACTTCACCACGAAACAGGATGGTATCGCCTTCAGCAAACGACGCCCCATCGGGCGGTGATTCAATGGATACCGATAACGAACTGACAACTATTGTCTCAGTGGCTCTGTCTGTTTCACCTTTTGAGTCTGTTACGGTCAATGTTACAGTATATGTTCCCTCGCTTGTGTATGTGCATGTTGCGGTGTTTGAGCCCGTGACCTCTAGGGTTCCTCCTCCGCAGTCCCAGCTGTAGGTGTAGGGCTCGGTTCCCCCGGATGCGCTCCCCGTTAAGGAGACAACGAGGTCTGGGGGCACAACACCCGAGGTCGGGTTTGCGGTGAAGGATGCTGTAAGCGCAGGCAGATCACTGCAGTCCGCAGCAGATGTTCCTATAACCCCCATTATGCCGTTAACGTATCCTAATGTTTCAGCAGGGATAGAACATGTACTAAGACAATCCCAAGTCCTTTCAGCTGGAGTCTTACATACCCCCTCACCACATAGATCATATCCTGAATATTGTGCACAGACCGGCCAATTATAACCCAGCGAACACGCCACATACCCGGGCCCCATGTTGTATGCTGCGAGAGCCAGCTCTACGCTGCCAAATTCGTTTAGCTGCGTGTTCAGGTACCTCACACCTCCCTCAACATTTTGCTGAGGATCTAGGGGATCAACACCTAACTCACTTGCTGTTCCCGGCATCAGCTGCATCAAACCCAAAGCCCCAGCAGATGATTTAAGAACTTCACCCTCCTTACATGTATCATCAATATATATCCCAAAGCAACACTGGTGGTAATCGCTTTCTTTTTTTATCACAGCCTTCACCAGGTCTTCGTCCACTGATGTTCCTTCAATAGCAGTCCTTATGTAACCGTAAATCTCATCACATGATGGTTCCTCGCAAGCACCTACTACTCCAACGGTTATTGTCTCAGTGGCTCTGTCTGTTTCACCTCCCGTATCTGTTACGGTCAATGTTACAGTATATGTTCCCTCGCTTGTGTATGTGCATGTTGCGGTGTTTGAGCCCGTGACCTCTAGGGTTCCTCCTCCGCAGTCCCAGCTGTAGGTGTAGGGCTCGGTTCCCCCGGATGCGCTCCCCGTTAAGGAGACAACGAGGTCTGGGGGCACAACACCCGAGGTCGGGTTAGCATCAATAGACGCTGTTAAATGAGGCGGCTCAGGAGCCTCCCCGAGCAAACACACCTCCATGACGTTAACCTCCCCTATCAGCAGATCCGATAAACCTATGAATGCTGAGATAATAACCACCCCAAGTATGGTGTTCAGTATAACGTGTTTGCCCTGGTTTCTAATCCCATCATCTGTGCTCAGCTGCATCAAGCCACCCAGGGCGATGAGGATAAACATTACTGGCACCAGGACGTTCATTATCACACAGAGGATGGGCACAACCAGACAAACCATCCTCATCAAGTAGTCGTTCGGCGGGGCGGGGCAGATATCCGAGAGAAGGGAGGGGGAGGAGGGGGTGGTTGCTTCCCTGAAGCAGGCGATCACTGTTTTATCGGTGTCCATGGTTATGGTGACGGTAGCATCTGTGTTGTGGATGTCACCCTCCCAGTGATGAAAGATGTGGCCTAAAATATCGTTAGCAGTCAAGGATACTTTCATCCCCTTGGTAAACGTAATCGTTGCTTCCCTATCATATGTCTCATCCGGGGGTTTGATGGTTACGCTGCAGCCTGTGCCTGAAGGCTGGAATCTAAGGGTGAGGGTTACATCATCGTCTGCGTTTGCACAGGCACCGTTTGTGCAGACATCCGGGCATTCATGGTCTATGTGGCCTGATGTTCCATCCTCATTGCAGTAGTATTCTCTCAGGTTTTGTTCATCAATACAGTGATCTGTATGCTCCACTCCGTCTTTATCTGTGACCGTGCCCTTCACGTGATAATCTCTCCCTCTGTCTGTGTCCGAGCAGGCTCCTTCAGTTTCTTCAGCGGATGAGAGGTAAAGAACCGCGTCACCGCCAAAGGGAGGATTAAAGGATTCACTACCCCCACCTGATGTTAACGATCCTGTTTCTGTAACATCACCGGAGGAGGGATTAAACCATTCATAGCTGTATGTCCCAGCATTAAGTTTTACTGTGAATGAGCCTGAATCCGGCTGATAGATCAAGTACTCGGAGCCGGGATTAGCGAGACAGTATTTTGTAGAAGATAATTTGTTCATGGGGGTCATACTTGCCAGGTTCATTCTCTCAGCGTAATCAAGGGTATACCCCATATTCTTCCTTATGGATTCATCGCCGGGGGGGTCTCCATATGGGTCCATGTAGATGGGGTTAAGCCCTCTAAGAAAACTCTTCCACACCCATTGCTGATTACCTCCGATACCCCACAGGTGATCTGTGTCAGAAATTATCACCTTGCTGCCATCTGCCGCTGGAGGATTATCTCTATAGCCCCCCTCCTGATTTGGTGAAATCCAATCAGCTGGACTACTGAATAATGCAGTGTTTGTCCCTCCCTTGAATTGGAAAGTCATCCCAACGGGGTGCTGTTTTGGTTTAGTTGACTCATAACTCTTGATGTAATTAATCATGTGATACTGCCACTGTGTCGAGTATGGACCAGCCTCATTGATTATCTCATAAAGTACATTATCGAGGTCGTTGACTGTGTCAATAACCTTTCGAACATACGCCTCCTGAATCCTTGTTATTTCAGGAATCTCTAATGTATAGATCTCAAGACCCCTGTCATCTCCATCAGGGTTCCCGTCTATTCCGTTTATGTTATTCTCAGCATTGAGGGGATGCCCATCCCAGCACCATGGAACCTTTGATCGTTGTGCTCCATGTCCCTCAAAAAGCATGATCGAGACATAGATCCCTCTCCTGCCTGCGGCAATAACCCGGGACCTCAACCTGCTAAAGTACTCTTCATTAAAGCGGGTTAAATCAAACTTCGGTCTCCCATCCAAGGCGTTCCCTGGCCCAGTACGGCTCCATGGCTGGGGGGCAGAGTACTGAAAGCCGTCTCCGTAGGTATACTTGGACTGCTCCCATGTCCACATTCTCATGAAATTATGGTTATGCTCCTCCATGAAATCCAGGTAGCTACCATAATCAAACGCTTTCGGGGGATAGGAGGTATCGTCATCCACCAGATTCGTCCACGTATGTGAGCCTGTTAGATATATCGCCTTCCCTGATCCATCATCAAAGTATCTGGGGTTGGAGGAATGAACCCTAAGCGGTCCGGAGGCTTTTTCCGCCCACGCCGGAGCCAACAAAAAAAACATGAAAGCTGTGACCAACACCAACAAACAAAAAACCCTGCAACCCCTGAAATCCCCCATCATCCCACTAAAATATTACATAAAACACTTTATATACCTCTCTTAATATCTTTAAGCGATAGAGTCACTCTCCCGGTGGGGAAATGGACTAGACTAGAGCAGTGAGGCATTGCCTGAACACGTAACAGAGCCGACATCAAATAAATTCAATTGAGTATATGAGATATATTTACTGTTTAGGTAATAATATAACAAACGAAAATGAAATCTTTCTTCCTGTATGCTGTGGCTTTATTGTTCCTGTTCTCCATCAGCATTGTTTCTTCAGTAATCGCTCAGGAAGGGGATCTCTGCGGCATAAGCTATGGACCCTATAGCGAGGCCGGGAACTGTGACTGGGGGGATAC
This sequence comes from archaeon, assembly GCA_029933895.1. GTDB lineage: Archaea > Altiarchaeota > Altiarchaeia > IMC4 > QMZM01 > EX4484-2. Next base: position 4,787 of record JAOZNG010000033.1, on the reverse strand, counting down.
AAACTGTCATCAGGTTCCCTACCTGCCTCTATCGGATGATGAACCACCTGACTATGAGAGCCTGGAATTCGCTGATATAGCGGATGCATACCTGTATCATAACGGGAGTATTAATGTAGCAAACGATGGAACCCCGGAGGCGAACATTACCATAAAACCTGAAGTGTATGTGAAAAAAAAAGACAGCGATAGATATTATTGCTTCAAGACCCTGTTATTGGATCTAGATAAGTGTGAGATATTGGATAAAGGCAGCAGTGTTGATGAAAAAGACTACGCCTTCATATCCAGCCAGGACAGGATTCTGAGACAATACGAGAGAGATGATTCCTACGCATTCGGCTACTCCTCCACCCCAATCGCCAGATGCACAAGGACAGGTGATTTAGGGCGTGGTGAAAGTGAGGAGCAGGAGATGGAGCTTGTAATAAACCCCTCCAGGTATCTGGTCGCAGCCTCTAAGCCATCCTACAGGTGCAGTGAATACGCTACAGAATACGCCTGCTCTAAAACAAAGAAATGCATATGGGATGAGGAATCCGAGGTCTGTGAATTCCACCCCTATGAGGATTTCACCGGAGAGAACCAGATAAAGTACTGGATTATGGACGCTGAAGAACGTTGTTTTGTATTGGAGATGTATGGTGGCTCCTCGAATCATACCTGGACTTTGATCAATGATCTATTGTATAAGGCGCTTGTCGAGCACTACCACAGCAGGGATGGAGCGGATTCCTTAGCGGATTTAGCAGGCAATGATTCCCTGCCAGATGAACCCTCCACGTTCTACAACATACACACCTTTCTTGGAGCAGATGAGGTTTATGCCACGTTTTTTGAGGCCTGGGCTAAACACTACATCCGGTCCCTTGGGGGAATGGATGAATCCGAGAGACTCTACTGCTATAAAACAGGTTTAAGGGATGAAAGCTACTGCTACGAGCTCCCATATATGATGTATTCTTTTACAGAGAACGCTGACCTGCTTTCAATCGATGATTTATATATCAGGGATCAGAAGAACTGGAATGACGTCCATGAGTACATCAACGAGATGCCGAATAAGAGCAATGTTACGTTTAAGGGCCCTGATGGTGAGGTGATATCCGGAACCATCATGGGACCTCCCCTGGAGGACATAGAGGAGGCGTGGCATGGTCTCTGGGTTAAGTTCTTCATGCTCTCTCCCCTGATACAGTTGCCTGGTGCAGGTGGATGCAGCAGGTGGGGCTATGCTGGGGGGGTTGATACGGACAGGTACGTGGGTTCCGGGCAGGACCGGAAGGATGCCTGTGAGTTCAGCTGCCGGTATAACACCTCATGTAATCTATTAGAGGAATGCGATCCCTTTGATCCCATGGATGATGACGCTACGCAATACGATCATTGCCAGAACAAGAACCCGCACTTTGATTTATGCTCTGGTTTCGATTCAAGGGATGATCCTGAAGGTACTTTGCAGGCAGGTCCCTGCAAGCTTTACCGTGGCGTGGACGATGAATGCAAGTCTGATGAAGAAGAGGCCTGCGAATGCCTGCCTAATCAGTTAGTCCCACCATACGGCGACTGCTGGGGCGGACCTAATCAGGATATACCCTGTGAGGTTATCACGCAATACCAGCTTATGAGGGACTGCCCCCCGGAGGAGTGCAATGACGTGGGCTATGGACAGGGGGGCTTCGAGAAGGTGGAGGTCCCATGGTATGAACGCATCTGGGGATCAGATGACACATACTGTAAATGGAAGCTGTTGTCTGTTTGCACGGATTGCTCAAGTTGTCTGGGGGGTTCGCAGCAATATGAAGCCCACCCATACACCATCATAGAGCAGAAGCAGGAGGCCCCTGGGCCTTTATGTCTCACCAAGTATATACTGGAGGGTGGGGTTAAAGCTAGCACAAAATTCAAGCTTAAATATGAGGATAATATCCCTATCGGGGAGCCGCAGCGGTTGGAGATCTACAACATAAGCGAGAACATCTGGATGTCTAAGGGTAATGGTGTAATCGGTGAACTCAAGATAATCGACACCGGTAATGTGCCCTTTCAGGTGACCTGCGCCTACTGGATAGCTTCAGAGCCATACGAGTGTAATTGGCCGAGTGGTTGCACGGACATTACGGTGGTGAGATACTTTAAGTCCAAGCTGGGGAGGTGGTCCAGGCTTACCATGGACTCTGATGTTTTCAGATCCGAGGTAGTGAATGATTCATACATGAAGCTAAAGTTCATAGCTAAACAGGATTATCTAACAGGTATCAGGGAGGACAGGTTTTATACCGCCTGCGACAGATATAACTGTAACTGTGAAACATGCGACTGCCCCTGTGGTAGATGCTACGAGGTCACCCCCACCTATAAATTCTGTCTAGCCGATAGAAATGTGGGATATGTAGGTGATTACTGTGGTGGAATAAGCGAGAAAGTCATGCTTACATGTCCCTGTGACTGCTGCTGTCCTTGGTGTGCTATCTGCAATCACTGCTGGCACCAGTGGAGGGAGGAAATCAAGTCCTGGTATCATGAGCAGGAGACAACCACGATAGAGAGTAGCTATGATGTATATAACTGGGAGAAGGTGCCCTGGATATACAACGGCTGCGCGAGCAACTGGACGGATTCGCCCATATACCATTATCTGGTCCTGGATGCTACAAGACACAGGGAGGGGGATTTCATAGTCACCTACGGCTTCATCAACTTCACCATACAGCCGGATTTGTTCAGGGGGATGACACTCCTTGTAGGAGACTCTGATGCAGACTACCGCAGGCTTATAAGCCTCATCCAGCATTCAACAATAAAAAAGAAATCAAGCTCTGGAGGCAGTATCTCCTATGATTTAAGCAGCCGCTACGGTTATGAGTTCGAGAAATACGGGTTCCCGGAGCAGTGCCAGACGATTTGCTCCCCTCCCCCCGTATGTGAATGCGACCCGGAGGACATAATGCGGCCGCTGTGTATGAACGTGAGCCCCCTAAGATACAGGGATGGCATCGAGGAACTCCTATGTACCTACTACTCCGATGACCCTGTCGTGGAGCAGATTTGCATGGATGGCTCAATACAGGACAACAAGCAGGCAATAGACAACCTCTGCACCAGATACCTTAACGAGATAGGCCTCATTGAATGCGAGTTCGAGCACAACAGGGTCTACTGTTTCGATGAATTCAGATCCGATGCACTGTATATGGCCTGCTACGGTGACCGCTTAATCGAGAGAGATGACTGCGTCTGCGCCCCGGATAAGAGATACGATAACCCGTGCACATCCAACAGAACATTCCATGAGGATGAGGGCAGCGTCATAGTCAACGGCGACTTCGAGATGGGGTTCGACACCGGGCTGGGCCCGTGGGAGGCTGTTGAAGGCGACCCATCCGTGAAGTGGATGGGCAGAAACGGTTACGCCCTGTTCCTTCCCAACGGCTCTTCCGTGATACAGTATATACCCCTGGGGGCTACCTCGGATCCGGATAACCAGCTATGCCTGGAGTTTGGAGTGGACTCCAACGAATCTGGTGCAATAAGGATTACAATAGATGACGGGGATGAATATGAATACCATACAGAGGACTGCGAGGTTGGATGGAGCAGGGTCTGTTACGATGTCTCCCCCCAGATGAGAAGTATTGAGATAGAGGCTTTGGGGAGTGATCTTATTGTGGACAACGTGAACGTTGGCAAGGCCTATGATTTTGTTATCTTCAACAACCAGAATACTGAGAATATGACGTGGTATGGTCTGGAGGCTGCTAAATCCATGGGCGGGTTTAATAAATTAATTGTTGTCGACTTCAAGCATAATGTCTCAGATGATGTGTTTCCCGGGGGACATTACTACACGCTCTACTTTAGAACAGGCTATGAGCCATACAGACACATCTATTCAGGAGAGGAGGATTATGACATACTGCCCAGGGATGAGTTCGAGAACGGTAGACTGGTTGTCGACACCTTCTACGGGAGCAGGGTGATTAATCTCAGCGACGCTGATGAGTTCAAAATCCGGGACGCTGTTGAGTTAACCTACAAGGTTGAGCCCGAGGGCGTGGTGTTGTCTCCTGGCTCAGAGGTGACTGTCAAGTTATGGCTCTATAATATTGATAAAAACAGGGGGGAGTCAGGTAAGAGGGTTGATGTGTGGAGCGGGGATGTTGACCTCTCCAGTCTAAGCCCTGAGGGTTTAAGCGAGGAAGACGGTAAATATTTTGTGGTTACAGGAGCTGATGGATACGCTGAGTTCACATTAAATGTCCATGAAACATTTTCCCTGGAGATTAAACACCATGGTGATGTTGACCCAACAGGACGCTCCCTGGATAAGGTTGTGAGGTTTAATGTTGTGGAGATTTACACGCCGCTGCTTTCCCCGGAGATTCTTTTGTTGTTGGCGATTCTGGTCGTGGCCGTGTTCTCATACAAGTTCCTTGGGGTGGGCAGGATGGAGCTTGAAAGCTGGTTGGAGGATCTGAGAGGTAGGAGATAAATGGATTCAGGTTGGAATAAACTGCTTGCTGTATTGATTGCTTCAGTATTAATCCTAAACATAATACCGTTTGCGTTTTCTTCTGGGAAGGCTTCTTCCATAGACCCAACCACCTTTATCGGCAAGGTGGAGGAAAACCGTTTTATGAGGCCGTTTCTTGATCTTTTCACTAAAAGAGAGAATATTGACCTAATCCAGAGGGTATTCTACATGAGTCTGGTATGGTCTTCGATGACTAATATAGCGGAAGATGTAGAGAGTAATCTAGCTAAATACATACTCTTGAATCCCAACA
>JAOZNG010000191.1 GCA_029933895.1 archaeon | reverse complement strand
GGATCATAATCCAGTACCTCTAAACTACCATTCATATAATACCAATCACTGCTCAAATTATGCGTATTCACTACCATAATCCGAAGATCCGTAAAACCAGGATGAACCGCGAGGTCAACCGTTATCAAAACATCTAATGTACTATTGGTTACATTATTGTAATCCCAGTTCACCCTTACCCGATAATCTTTTATTGTCCTCCACCCCTCCCCCCAATCCCATTCTAGGCTGTCAATTTTAATGGAGAATATAGGACAGTATTCATCCATCACCCATAATGTGAGATGAAATGTCTCTCCTCTATACACACGAGAGGGATTCACAGCAGCTTTTTTTATCTTAGGAGGTGTGGTGGGGGTTGCACCAAGAACTAAATGTGTATGATATGGTGGGCCGGACCGTATCATGAGATCTTTTAAACCGTCCCCGTCTATATCACCTGTGAACAATATCACGGGGTTCGGAAACTGTATGGACCCAGCAACAAAAAGGGCATAATGAAGAGCGTACCGGTAATCATATGGGGGGTCGCCAATTTCATATCCCTTTATAGCCCCCCTCACAGTGGCGGTGTTGTAGTCTGGAGCATAGAGGTACAACTCCTGAATGCCGTCATTGTCAATGTCACCTACCATCGGCATTTTTCCATTTGCTATACCATCATACTCTCCCCTTGAAAGGAGTATTGTTCTGGGGAGGGAAGATCTCCCAAATATCATATAGACCGGGGAGTCGTAAAAGGGATCACCGGACATTATGATATCATCGTATCCATCACCGGTTACATCGGCGGTTATGGTAGGGCCTACAGGGGCGGGGGGGGGGTCGGGACCACCCGGGGTAAATATTGTGGTTAATAGGATGGCGGTGAGGTTCACCTCCTTCTCAGAAAGATCAATTTTGCGTGTAACATACACCCTTCCTGAAACCTCACCCCAGTATGTATGTGCTGGAATGACAAGGTTCCCTTCCGCGGCACCCGTCACATGCGCACTCCATATTGGTAAATTACAACTTCTCAGGATTGCATCAGCGGTACTTTCATTCAATGCTGAGACCGTGTCTAAAGTGGTGTGCCGATAGATATAAACAGTATCCCTACATTCCAGCAGAAGTTCAGTTTTCCCGTCAAGATTTACATCTACAATCTGTGCTGCTTCGCATCCATATACGTTCTTCCCGCTTACATTGGAGACATGATGATCTCCTCTCCAACTTTCATTTATATAGAGTGTATACCCCAACAGACTCCCGCCTTCTCTCACCGCCACAAAAATATCATCACAATTGTCATTATCCAGCTTCCCCGGGGCAACAAAAACAATGGTAGAGTTTTCGTTAAATTGAATATTAACATCTGCCTCGGCAGAGGTCAGATTTCTGAGCAGTCCACCCCCATTCCCTCCATAAAACAATAAAATACTGTTTTTTCCCTCAAGCGCATACACATCTAAATATCCATCCCCGTTGAAATCGGGGAGGGTGCGAATCACCAACCCACATTTGGCTGTACTCCTTGCAAGAGCGTTAAAGGAGTAATGGTAATCAGGTCTATATGGACTAGTATAGTTGAGAGAGACGTACCAGTCAACAACATTCTCAGAATCCTCTCCGTCCCTCCCATACAAATCACTTTCATCGCTGTTTGCATAAAAATCTCCAATAGGAAAGGAAGCGCTGATTAACGAGAATAAAAAGACGATAAAGAGCTTATGCCAACGCCTGCGCTTCCTTTCCCAGCACATAGTGGACACCTTTTTCTGCCCACCCCTATTCCGCATTATTGTAGATTACAACATAAAAATCGTATGATGCGTAGGCATAGTCCATAGTATATTCCTCCTCGTATGCCCCATCGCCGTCATTATCCCGTTCACCGTACGCATAGAGATCAACCTCCATGTGCACATGAATTACGTCTTTGGGATGCACGGTAAACGCCCAATAAGGGGTGGAATGGGTTTGGGAGCCTGGGGTGGCTACTGTCATTGTGTAGCTAGGCCAATATTTAACAAGTACGTCGTTTATATAAAACCATGCACTCACGTCACCAGAAGAGTATTTATGCCTCTCATAAGGCAGTGTGTCCTGTTGGGTATAATTATTATCGTTCCACACCGTATATCTAGCATATACGTATACTACATTTGTTTTAGTGTCATCGACTCCAATATATGTATACATTTGCCAGGGATTCTGTATAAAACTGAGTTCCGCCGGGTCTGTTGCCGTGTCATGGTCCCTCCCTGTGACTTGATTGAACACTATGTGTCGTACTGTCTCTCCCCTCACCTCCGCTACTGGCACACCCGAAAAGGCAAAGAAAAGAAGTCCCATTACACCCAAAACTACCCAACTTCTTTTCACCATCTCCATAGTCTACCACCAGTCTACTCCCTCTTTGCCAATGGCTTATTTTTTTTGGTACACTATTGAATCATCCTCCTAATATTTACAGTGCAGTCCCTTCCCTACCTCTTTCTCCATAAAATACGGATAGGGCTGTCCTAAACACCACAAGAATAGGAAGCCACTTCAAACTTCATTCTACTCCCCATGAGCCGAGTGCGGGTGCCGGGATGCGTGAGGGAGACATTTATTGACGATAATTCTCCCTCACGCGCCAGGTGAAAACTCCAAGCAGTCTCTCAGCCTTTCACCGTCTTATAAGCACTGTTGAGCACCAAATTACGAGCACG
>JAOZNG010000032.1 GCA_029933895.1 archaeon | reverse complement strand
ACGACGGAGACGAGATGAACCTCCACATCCCACAGCTTGAGGAGGCCGTCGCAGAGGCAGAAACGCTTATGAAGGTCCAGGAATGCATTATGTCCCCCCGCTACGGGAAAGCTATAATGGGGGGTAGACATGACCACGTAAGTGGAATGTACCTGCTCACCAAAAAAGACAGCACCTTTAGTAGAGTAGACGCCCTGAAACTGGTAAGAGACATAATCCCTCTACCAAAAAATAAAAAAAGTTTCACGGGAAAGGAATTATTCTCCCTGCTCCTTCCCGATGATCTAAACCTCATCTACAAGGCAAAACTCTGCAGGAAATGCGATAAATGCAGGATGGAGGAATGTCCCGATGAGGCATACGTTAAAATAGAAAACGGTGAGCTTAAGTCAGGAGTTATAGATACTGAGGGATTGAGCGGCACACTACTCAATGAATTATTTTTCCACTACGGCTCTGATTTAACAAGGATTTTCATAGATAAATCCACCAAGATGTCGATCAGGGCTATAATGACCTATGGGTTCAGTGTAGGAGTAGATGAAGAAGATCTGCCCAGGGAGGCGCTGGAAAAGATAAGGAAGCTTGTCAGGGGAGCGGAAGACAGAGTTGATGAACTCATCTACTCCTACGAGAAAGGTGAACTGAAAACTATTCCGGGGAAATCCCTGAGGGAGTCACTGGAGGATAAGATAATGGCTGAGTTAGGTAAAGCAAGAAACGAAGCCGGTAGCATTGCAGAGAAATACATTCCAAAAAACAACGCCAGCATAATGGCCCGAACAGGTGCGAGAGGGAACATACTTAATCTGACACAGATGGCTAGCATAATAGGTCAGCAGGCAGTCAGGGGTAGCAGAATCACGAGGGGATACTATGGGAGAACACTTCCCCACTTCAAGAAAGGGGATATCTCCGCCCGAGCAAGGGGTTTTGTTAAATCAAACTTTAAGGTTGGTTTAAATCCTACCGAATACTTCTTCCATTCGATGGGAGGGAGGGAGTCGCTTGTCGATACCGCGATACGAACAGCGAGGAGCGGCTACATGCAGAGGAGACTTATTAACGCGTTACAGGATCTGAAGCTGCACCCTGACGGAACAGTGAGGGGAGACGGTGGCGTAATAACCCAGTTCATTTATGGAGGAGATGGCATAGACCCCATGAAGAGAGGGTATCTAGAGAGATATATGGAGAATGATTGAACGAGATATTCCTGAAAGTATAAGGGACAGGCTGAAGTCCATGGATAAGAGCATGAGAGAGGAGTTCCTTAATAGTTATCATAAGGCACTCGTAGAGCCCGGAGAGGCTGTTGGAACAATAGCCGCCCAGTCTATAGGTGAGCCAGGTACACAGATGACGCTGAGAACATTCCACTATGCTGGAGTTGTTGAGCTCTCCGTCCCATTAGGGCTTCCAAGGCTTATTGAAATAATAGACGCAAGGAGGAACCCCAGGGACCCTATGATGATTATCTACCTGAAGAAAGACATACGCAAAGACGAGAAAAAAGCCGGAGAGATAGCAAAAAAACTCCTTGAGGTTTTTCTCCCGGATGTATGTGACATGAAAATCGATGTCAAAAACAAGCAGCTGAGGATCGAAACAAAAGACGACGACGCCAAAAAGATTTTGATGAAATACACTGAAGACGAAATAGACGGTGATGTCTGCATCATAGAGAAGGGGTCACTATATGACCTGAAGAAGATACAAAACAAACTAGCCAAGAAAAGGATTAGGGGAGTTAAGGGCATCAAGAAGATTTTCATAAGAAAAGAAGGCGACGAATATGTCCTGTATACTAACGGCTCCAACATGAAGGTTGTATATGGCATGAAGGGAATAGACAAAAAAAGAACCACTTCAAACGACATCGGGCAGATATATGAAACCCTGGGGGTGGAAGCAGGCAGGAATGCCATAGTAACCGAGGCCATGAAGGTTTTGGATGACCAAGACCTTGACGTGGATATAAGACACATCATGCTGGTTGCTGACCAGATGACCATAACAGGAGAGATACAAGCCGTGGGAAGACAGGGCATCTCAGGTTCTAAGGAGTCAGTACTGGCCAGAGCATCATTTGAGGAAACAGAGAAACACATACTCATGGCAGGACTACATGGGGAAGTGGACACCCTGGATGGTGTTCCGGAAAACATAATAATAGGTCAGCCCATACCTGTCGGCACAGGCACGGTGAAGCTGGCAATTAAATCCCCTCTAGCTCCAAGGAAACCAATAGAGGAAAAAAGTTTATTGGAGGGTAGAGTAGATGACGTGAAAAAGGAAATCAGGAAACTGGATAGCGTAGACTACGAAGCCATTATAGAGGCAGAGAAGAAGGGTGAGAACAGGAAAACACTGCTTGAATGGCTTGAGTCGCAGGTAAAAAATGGCAGACATTAAATCAGAGATTAAGGGTGTGGTGAAGAAAGGCGAAGTGATATATGGCTCCAGGAGTGTTGTGTCTGGTTTATTAAATGACAATCCAAAATTGATAATCATAAGCAGTAATTGCCCCTCAGAGAATAAAGAGGAGATTATGTATTACAGCAGACTTTCAAAGACACCCTGCAGGTTGGTAGATATCGACAGCGTAGAGTTGGGTTCCATATGCGGGAAACCCTTCCCTGTCTCCGTTATAGGGGTAATAGATGCAGGTGAAAGCAGTATATTAAATGAACTATAGTGGGGGGCAAGTGTGGGTAAAATCAGATTAAGCAATGAAGAGATAAAGTATATAACCCTGTTCGAGACACTCACTGGAGCGATAGTGAAAGACTGCGTGAGCGTCCAGAACATGATGGCATTCCTCATAAAGAAGGGAGACATGGGGCTGGCTATAGGAAAAAACGGCTCCAACATAGGGAAGGTGAGGAACGCTATAGGCAAAAGCGTCATAGTGATGGAGTTTTCAGATAACATAGAGAACTTCATTAAAAACCTCTTCCATCCAGTCAGAATAAAAAAGGTGGAGATAAGCAAGGAAGACGAGGAGAGAATAGTCAACGTTGAGGTAAACAAGCCTGACAGGAAAAAGGTTATAGGTCACGATGGTGTCAGGATAAAAATCGCTAAAAAACTGGCGAAGAGACACTATAACATAGACAATATAAACGTTAACGTATCCAGATAGAGGATGGCTAAGGGAGAATTCACATCCAAGAAGTTGATGGACAACAGGAAGAAGTTCAGATGGAAGAAGGCAGATTACTCTAGGAGAGTCCTTAGACTAAAGGAGAAACATGACCCACTTGAGGGCGCTCCACAAGCCAAAGGTATAGTGCTGGAGAAGGTGGGTATTGAAGCAAAACAGCCTAACTCTGCCATAAGGAAATGCGTCAGAGTACAGCTCTTAAAAAACGGGAGACAGGTTACCGCCTTCTGCCCGGGAAACAAGGCTGTCACCTTCATCGAAGAACACGACGAAGTAACTATTGAGGGAATCGGAGGGAGGAAAGGCCGTTCTATGGGGGATATCTCGGGGGTTCGATACAAGGTTATTAAGGTAAACGATATCTCCCTCAGGGAGCTGGTTCGCGGACGTAAAGAGAAACCCAGAAGATAATGCATTTTTTTAGGGGGATATGGCTTCTCCGCATTTTTAAGTCTTAAGTCTATTAAATTTACTCCAATAAGTTTTTTGTTTTAATCAATTGATGATAAAATGATGCATGACCTAATAAACGACGCAGTAACTAACATAAAGAACCATGAGAGGGTAGGGAAGAAAAAATGCGTCCTGAAGCCGGTATCCCGGCTATTGATAGACATACTGAAGATATTCCAGAGGGAAGGCTACGTCGGGGAATTCGAGCTGGAGGAGGATGGGAGAGGAGACAACATCAAGATCAAATTAATTCATCGGATAAATGATTGCGGCGTTATAAAGCCAAGATATCCCGTCAAAAAAGATGAATACATGAAATGGGAGCAGAGATATCTCCCAGCCAGAGATTTCGGGATACTTGTTGTCTCAACGCCCCATGGAGTAATGAGTCATACAGAAGCCAAGAAAAAAGGATTAGGCGGTAGATTACTGGCCTATGTTTACTGAAGATGGAGAAAAAACAGGAATTGGAGGTGGAGGTGCCTGAAGGCGTTGAGGTAAAGATTGCAGACAGTCAGGTTATAGTGAAAAACGATTCAGGCCAGATAACCAAGAAATTCCCCTCATTCCATGTGGACATGAAGAAAAGAGATAACAAGATTATATTGTCCAGTAAAGCCGGTAACAGGAGAGTTAAGTCTTTAATGGGAACAGCCAGAGGAGACTTATCTAACATGATTAAGGGTGTTACCGAGGGCATAATCTATAAACTGAAGATTCTCTACTCGCACTTTCCCATGAACGTTAAGGTTCAGGGACAGAACGTGATTATAGAAAACTTTATCGGGGAGAGGTATCCCCGAAAGTCAAGGATTCTGGATGGTGTTAAGGTGGAAATCAGGGGGCAGGATATTACCGTGTCAGGCATAGATAAAGAAAATGTTGCTCAGACCGCAGCTAACCTGGAGCAGGCTACGAGGATATCCAAACTAGACCCCCGGGTTTTTCAGGACGGCATCTATATTGTGGAGAAAGACGGTAAAGAGATATCCTAAAATTTAAGATGGGCGCGGAGAAGGATATAGTAAAGGGAACGATAGGTGATGTTAAAAAGGAAATCCGGAAACTGGATAGCGTAGACTACGAAGCCATTATAGAGGCAGAGAAGAAAGGTAAGAACAGGAAAACACTGCTTGAATGGCTTGAGACCAAGAAACAAGAATCCATGGAGGAGGAGGCAGAAGAGAAACCAGAAGAGAAAAAAGTGAAGGAGATTCCAGTGGAAAGGGTTATGTTTTATGGTAGGAAGAAACTCTCCAAAGATGAGGAAAGACTCTACAGAATAAGGTTTCGGGAGAAAAAAGCCATGCCACGTTTCATGAGACAGGAGTTCACTAAACTCAAGAGATTAAGGGATGTGTGGAGGAAGCCTAAAGGCGAGGACTCCAAGCAGGCTGAGGGAAAGAGAGGTAAGCCCAGAAACCCCAGCATAGGCTACAAGAAAAGGAAGGAAACACGGGGGCTTCACCCATCAGGTTTCCACCCTTTCAGGATCCATAACGTAGCTGAGCTGGATAAGATAAATCCAGAGAAAGAGGCTGCAATAATAGCGGGTTCCGTTGGCAGGAGAAAACGGAATGAGATAATAAAAGCCGCTAACAAGAGCAGGATTACTATACTTAACCCAAGGAGGGGGGAGATACAGGAGGAATGAACCTAGACAGCCAGAAGAGGATGGCGGCGGAACTGCTTGATGTGGGTGTTAACAGAGTCAGGATAAACCCTGAGGCAGTGGAGGATGTATCAACAGCCATAACCAGAGATGACATCAGGTTTTATATAAACAACAAACTCATTACTGTGGAACAGGAAAAAGGCATCAGCAAGGGCAGGCTGAAGCATAAAAACACACAGAAGAAAAAAGGTAAGAGAAGGGGATATGGACACCGGAAAGGGAGCCGGAACGCCAGAAACAACACTAAAAGGGAGTGGATTAGGAAAATCAGGGCTTTAAGGGATGAATTAAGGAAGCTTAAATTAGAGGATGCAATCACTAGATCCGAATACAGAAAACTTTATTCCCAAGCCAAGGGCAATCTCTTCCATTCAAGAAGACATCTTAGAGAGCACATAGAGAGGATACATAGAAAATAAAATGGCCAGGAGGGGATCTTACGTGGTCCAGTACAGAAGAAGGAGGGAGGGGAAAACCGACTACAAGAAAAGATTCTCTCTGCTGAAGTCAAGAAAGCCCCGGCTGGTCGTAAGGAAATCAAATAAGAACATGAACACTCAAGTGATAGCCTACGGGTTGAATGGAGATAATGTCATAGCCTCTGCTAACTCAAGGGAGCTCGAAGGATATGGTTGGGGGCGTGCTAAATCCAATATACCCTCAGCCTACCTCACAGGATACATGTGCGGCAGGAAAGCCATGGTCAAAAAGATAAAGTCTGCTGTGGTTGATCTGGGACTGCAGCCCGTGACTAAATCATCCAGATTATTCGCTACGGTTAAGGGGGCGATTGATGCAGGATTAGATATTAAAGCAGACGAGGATATTTTTGAAGACAACAACAGGCTTATGGGGGAACATATAAAAATAGATAAAAAAGATATTGATAAAATCAAAAAGGAAATCAATAAAAAAATTAAATAAAAATGTGCGCCAGGAAAGAGGATAACGAGGGTGGAGATGTGGATTTGCCTGACTATGTTGAGTCATGGGAACCTAGGACAGAACTCGGTCGCAGGGTGAAATCTGGTGAAATCACATCCATCCATGAGGTTTTTATGCTCCCCACCCCCATAAAGGAGTTGGGCATAATAGAAACATTGCTCCACGACCTTGGTGAGGAGGTTATTGAGGTTAGTAGAGTTCAGAGGGTTACTGACTCCGGAAGGAGAATGCGTTACAGAATTGTTGCCGCCGTAGGAAACAGAAACGGCTATATTGGTATCGGTCAGGCGAAGGGTAAGGAAGCTGGCCCCACTATAAGGAAGGCCATCATGAAGGCTAAACTGAACATAAAAGAAATCAAGAGGGGATGCGGTAGCTGGGAATGCGGATGTATGGAACCTCACTCCGTCCCATTCAAGGTTGAAGGTAAATGGGGCAGCGTTAAGGTCAAGATTCTTCCAGCACCAAGAGGTACTGGACAGGTTAGTGGTGAAATAGGCAGGAAGATTCTGTCTCTGGCTGGTGTGAAAGACGCATGGGTTCATACCGAAGGATACACCAGAACCAACATAAACTTCGCTTACGCTATAGTTGACGCCTTAAATAACACGAACACAGTCAGAGTTGACAAAGACAGCTCAGAGAAGCTGGGTATCAAGACAGGCATGGTCTGAATATTCGAAATGGCAAAAAAAGGGGATTTGAAGAGGAAAATCGCTGTAGTCCGCGTCAGGGGCAGAATACATATCAGAGGGGATATTAAATCAACACTAAAGCTTCTTAACCTCAACCGTGTAAACCACTGTGTTATCATAGAAGACACACCACAAAACAGGGGCATGATAAACAAGGTAAAGGATTACGTTACATGGGGGGAAATAGACAAGGAAACATTAACCAGGATGCTGGAAAAGAGAGGGCGGCTTCCCGGCAACAGGAGACTTGATGAAATGTATATGAAAAAAACATCCTATAAGTCGATAAAAAAGTTTGCTGACAGCTTCATGAAATCTGACGCTGATATTAAATCAATAGATATTAAGCCTGTATTCCGGCTCAGACCACCTAAGACGGGATACGAGAGAGGGGGTGTGAAAAAACCCTTTTCTGTTGGCGGGGCTCTTGGATACAGGAGAGAGGAGATAAACAATCTGCTTAAGAGAATGATTTAAATGGCTCACAGAGACAGGAAATACCATAAACACAGGGGCCAGAGAAACCAGGGTTATGGAAGCTCCCATAAACACAGAGGAGCCGGAAGCAGAGGAGGTAGAGGAAGCGCCGGAAGCAAGAAACACAAGTGGTCCTGGTTTTCAAAAAACAAGCCAGGCTATTTCGGGAGACGGGGTTTTAAGAGACCACCAGGTGTTGTTTACAGGGATAGGGTAATAAACGTCGGCGACTTGGACAGCAATCTTGAAGCACTGGAAAAGAAGGGAGAGAAATACTACATCAACCTCCAGGATCTAGGTTTCGATAAACTCCTCGGCTCAGGTAAGGTAAGGAACCATCTTGTAATCAGGGTGGGGAAATACAGTCCTAAGGCTTTGGAGAAGGTTGAGGATGCAGGCGGCAGGATAGAGTCTCCTGCAGACTCATCCACGGAATAATAAAATGGATCTTGAGTTCATACGGCCATTTATCAAATACCTCCCCGAGGTGAGGATTCCAAGAAAACACGTCTCCTTTAAGGAGAAACTCACGTGGACTTTCTCTGTTCTGGTCTTGTTTTTCATCATGGGTGTGATATACCCTACAGGGGTTTCACGAGCGGATATACCTGAGGCTTTCCAGATATACCAGATTATCTTCGCCAGCAACATGGGCAGCCTCATCTCTGTAGGAATCGGGCCCATCGTTACCGCATCCATTATATTACAGCTGCTGGTTGGCTCTAAGATGATAGACCTTGACCTGGGGAGACCCGATAACCAGGCAGTGTTTCAGGGCACACAAAAGATTCTTACTGTATTGATTGCCTTCTTTGAGGCTGCTGGTGTGGTTGTCGGCTTCCATCTAGGCGGGGGTTTTCTGGGTGAGGCATGGAGCATGTTTCATCCGCTGGTCTTGTTTATCATTTTCCAGATTGCTATGGGTTCCATCCTGTTGATGTTTCTGGACGAGGTTGTTTCAAAATGGGGTGTCGGCTCCGGTATTGGGCTCTTCATAGCTGGAGGTGTCTCGCAGCAGATTATGGCTGCTTCACTCAGCTTTTTGACGACCGAAACAGGCTTCGTGGGCCGGATTCCATATACAATAGTCAGTTTCCTTAACGGATCGGTGAGTTTCCTCGGTCTTTTCTCATCTGATTATCTGTTTCCCATGATAGCTGTTGTGATAGTGTTCCTGGTTGTTGTTTTTGGAGAATCCATGCGTATTGAGATTCCATTATCCTATGGAGGTGTGAGGGGTGTTGGGGGACGCTATCCCCTGAAGTTTTTCTATGTCTCCAATATTCCTGTCATATTAGCTGCTGCATTACTTGCTAATGTACGTATGTGGGCGCAGATTGTTGGCGTGAACATAAACAACCCACCTCCAAACCCTGATCTTGTTCAGGAAATCGTGTATCAGGTAGGCCATAACATAACCCTGGGTAACCTTTATGGCCTGTTAACCCCAGACAACCTTGGAATGTTGCTGGAGCCGAACATAGCATCTCACCTGTTTTTTTACACTATTTCTTTTGTCGGGTTATGTGTTATCTTCGGTAAGTTCTGGGTGGAGACCACCGGCTTAAGTGCTGAGAACATTGCAGACCAGATTCAGGGCGGTGGCATGCAGATTCCCGGCTTCAGGAGGGATAAGAGGGTTATTGAGAGAGTCCTGAATAGGTACATCCCGCAGATTACCATAATCAGCTCGGTTGCTGTTGGCTTGCTGGCTCTGGTGGCTGACTTGATGGGAGCCTTCGGTTCCGGCACAGGCATATTACTGACTGTCGGTATACTACATAATTTATACGAACAGGTACAGCAGGAGCAGATGAGTGAGATGCACCCGGCGTTCAGACGATTCATGGGCAAGGCATAGGGTTATCACAAAGAAGGCAGGATAATTCAGGATATGGTTTTTGATTTACATGCTGTGCACCTGCATCCACCTGGTTTTATTGCTTCAATGCAGTTCTCCCTATCTTCTTTGTTTGTTATTTCCTCACATACACCAGAGTCTTCCGTGAGCATAGCTATTCTTGTATAGCATTCATTTCTGTAGCTGTTGTTTATTTTCTCGCAGAGGGATGCATCCCGCTCCTCCAAGGCAAGATCCAGATAGCATTCATCTCTGTAATAATGCTTTATTTCAATGCCCCTGCACGTGATTATGTAGAAAAAAGATTTGTTGCTTATTTCATCGCATATCTCTGGTTTATTCAGGCGTATAGCTACGTACATTAAGCATTTATCCCTTACATCCCTGTTCTGGATTATCCCGCATGTTGCTAGCTGGATGAATTCTGGCAGGGATTTTTTCCGTAGGATGAGAGCCAGGAAACAATTATCCTTAAGGCTCTGATTTCCCATTACCTCACATTCACTGAACTCAGTGAGTGATTCCAGACTCGTCTTGTATGAATCCCTCTCCCTTCTGAGTTCAGACTCAAGGATTTTTTTTCCTTTGGTTAGGTTCTTGACCTCTCTGCTGAGATCAAGCACCCTCTTAAATGTTTTGTTTAACTCATTACTGCATTCCATCAGCTCCATAGTGCATGATCTGTTATCTAAATCGCTTCGCCAGGCCCTGTTTTTCTGTTCAATTAACCTGTTAGTGCATTCATCAAGTTTATTGCTGTTCTCTGAGTAATAGAATGCTGCAGCAAAGAAAACAAGCAAGGTAAATGCAAGATATAACGTGAAAGTCTTCTCCACATCCATTTTTATTTATAAGGGCATCCGAGCTAGATTAAGAAGAAATCCTTCAGGAATAATAGATAGCTGTCATCTCTCAATTCCAGCACCTCAACACCCTCCTTTATCTCGACTCCAGCTTCCTCCCTGAGGTTGCGGCCGAATCCCCTCCTCTCTGCCGTGATTTTTTCCATAAGCTGCCTCGCTGATTTATATTCTCTCTCTGCGTCAGCCATCCATCTACCGTCTTCCAGATAGGTTTTCTCGTATTTATCCAGGAATCTCTTCTGGTCTCCCACGTTTTTGTCAGCTGGAGGACCCGGTCTTTTCTCGATTACAGGCAGGGCGTGCACTTCCAGCTCGAAGAGGATGATGGAGAGGTCTTCCTCATTCGTCCAGTACCTGGATTTCACAAACCTGAATCCCTGCTCCTCCATTAATAATTCATTTGCATTCAGGGTCTTACTCAGAAG
>JAOZNG010000190.1 GCA_029933895.1 archaeon | reverse complement strand
AATGCCCGCTCTATGAGATAATAGACGGAAAACATAAGCTCGGAAAACCCAGAAACATCGATAAACTTAAGCCGTTGGAGGAATACCTGAAGCTTCAGGGCAGATACAGGCATCTCTTCAGGCCCGAGAAAAACAAGGAAGCCATAGAGCTCATGGAGGAGACGGTGAGAAAGAACCTTGGAAACCTTCTCAGGTACGAGGAATGCGGACTATAAGGCATATATAGGAAACAAAACAGAGACAATGGGAGTTGGCATCACTTTTTTGATCTTCTCCGGTTTAGAGAGATATCCCATAAAATCAACAGATAGCTAATAGTCTTGAAGGACGATATACTAGATTTTTCCACTAAAAACGATATGTTACAACAGGGTATTCCCCCTAAAATTGGAGAAGAACTCTTTTTTTATATATTAACTACCAAATAGATTAGTATAAACAGCACAGCTAAATAATATTCAAGCAAACAGTACCTGAATCAAAATGGAAGCAATTATCCAAGACGTCGTCACAAAAGAAAAAGGGGAAAAAACAAAAAAGAAAAGCTCTGATGAAATCGGGTTCATATCAGATAGCGATGATGAACTCAAGAGAATAGTTGACAGCATAAAGACATCCATAAAAGTTGTTGGAACAGGAGGTGCCGGAAACAACACCATAAACCGCCTGGCGGATATGGGTCTAGAGGGAGGAGACATTGTCGCTGTAAACACTGATGCACTGGATTTACTCTATACCAAGGCAGATACTAAAGTACTTATTGGTGCATCCGTAACTGGAGGTATTGGCGCAGGAAACGATCCCGAAATAGGAGAACAGTGCGCTGACGTGGACATAGCAAAAATATCTGATGTCTTAACTAACTCAGACATGGTGTTCATAACATGTGGTTTAGGTGGTGGAACAGGAACAGGATCAGCCCCAGTAATAGCCGAGGCAGTAAGGGAACTAGGTGCCTTGAGTATTGCCATAGTCACCCTGCCCTTCACTGTTGAAGGGAAGAAGAGGGCCAAGAATGCTCTCGCAGGATTGAAGAAGCTGAGGAAATACGCTGACACAGTAATTGTCATACCAAATGACAGATTACTTGATATCGCACCGAATCTGCCCATCGATGAAGCCTTCAAGGTAAGCGATGAGTTACTGGCTAATGCAGTAAAAGGTGTTACGGAGATGGTTACAAAAGCCGGTCTCGTTAACCTAGACTTCGCTGATGTTAGGGCTGTTATGAGAGACGGCGGAACAGCCATGATTGGTCTAGGCTCCTCCACAAGAGATACCACCATGGATGAGCGTTCAAGGGAGTCCGTGGAAAAAGCCCTCAGGTCCCCGCTGCTCGACACTGACATAAGCAGTGCCCAAGGAGCATTGATTAACATCATCGGGAGCAAGGATATGACCCTGGAGGAGGCGGAGGAGATAGTCAAAATTGTCTCCGAGAACATCGATCCAGAGGCAGAGATAATCTGGGGAGCCCAGATAGACGAGAGCGTGGACAGAAACGTAATCAAGACCCTGTTGATACTTGCCGGAGTCAAGGTGCCGACCTTTGAGAGAGAGCTTGAGGAGCGGATAGAGTCAGGCGAGAGAGAGAGTCATGCAGACATTGGGTTGAGAGAAGTCTAAAAATGAGGATACTGGGTACGATAAAGAAAGCATACAGTGAAACCCGCCGGATACTGAGGCTCACCAGGAAACCCAAGAGGTCTGAGTATGAGGAAACAGCCAAGATAACAGGCTTGGGCATGATTATCGTGGGGTTGGTGGGTTTTATTGTTTTTATCATCTCTGAATTAATCAGGGAAGGACATATCTAGGAATCTCTGATGGAACCAAAAATCTATGTTGTTAGAGCAACAGTGAGACAGGAGCAAGTCGTCGCCAGACTGCTCTACCAAGAAGTCGGGAACATGATAAAGAGAGGCGAACAGGAGAGGGTGTACTCTATACTATACAGCCCCAACCTTAAAGGTTATGTGCTGGTGGAGGCAGACAGCCCGGGGGTGGTGCAGGATATAGCCAAGAACACGCCCAAAACCAAAGGCCTCCTGCTTAAAGAGAAAGGAAACATTAACTCAGCTGGCACCATCGACATAAAGGACCTCGAGATGATATTGATGCCAACTCCTGTGGTGGATGAGGTCAATAAGGGAGATCTCGTCGAGCTGGTATCAGGGCCCTTCAAGAAAGAGAAGGCCAGGGTAGCGAAGATAGACAAAGACAAGAACGAGATAACGGTAGAGTTGATTGAGGCTGCCGTGCCCATTCCTGTGATAGTGAAAGGGGATGACCTCAAGATAATAAAAAGAAGTGAAGAGGAAAGGGGAGAAGATGAAGCAAACAATTGAGTCGCTTGTTGAGGGGGGTAACGTAAGCCCCGGCCCGCCACTGGGTCCAGCTATAGGCCCTCTCGGCTTGAACATAAACGAGGTTATAGATAGAATAAACGAGGAAACATCTGACATGAATGGCATGAAGGTTCCCGTTAAGGTGATAGTTGATACCGAGACCAAGAATTATGAAATAGAGGTTGGGACTCCGCCTACAGCAGCCTTGATCAAAAAAGAAGCTGGCATAGAGAAGGGCACACAGGACGGGACGCATGCAGGTAACATAAGCATGGAGCAGCTTCTCAAGATATCAAAAATAAAAAGCAGGAGTTTGTTGAGCAGGGATATGAAAAATATCGTTAAAGAGATAGCAGGCACCTGTAAAAGCACCGGCGTCACC
>JAOZNG010000031.1 GCA_029933895.1 archaeon | reverse complement strand
TTCCGTTGATGAATGCTGTTACCGATGCCATTACCACATCTTCGTGAACGCCTCTGGCCATGGTGCTTCTTTTACCGTCACCTACCCTGATGGTTACGTCAGCGAGGGCATCGGAGCCTCCTGTTATGGCATCGAGGTGGTATTCCTCGAGGGTTATGTCTCTTTCCTCCAGCGCGCTTTTGATGGCGTTCATTGCGGCATCAACTGGACCCACACCCTCCTCTCTGCCTTTCTTCTCCTCTCCATTAACTTTCAGGACCACGGAGGCGACGGGTTTCCTCCCTAATCTGGTGTTGAGGATGATATCCACCAGCTCCACTGTTCTCTCCTCTCTGGGTTTTTTGCCCAGAATATCTTCTGCGATAGCGACAAGGTCTTCCTCCACGACTCGCTTGCCCATACTACCCAGGTCCTTCACCTTGGTGGTTATCTCATTCAGTTGTTCCTTGTTGACCTTAACCCCCAGCTCCTTTAGTTTGGCTTCTATCCCGTGAACACCCACGTGTTTCCCGAGGACCAGCCTCCTCCTGGCTCCAACCATCTCTGGTTTGATTGGCTCGAAGGTTATGGGCTTCTTGAGGACGGCATGCACGTGAATTCCTGACTCATGGGCGAAGGCATTGTCTCCCACTATCGGAAAGTTTGGCATCACCCTTATCCCTGTAAGCCGTTCCACCAGTTTGCTTACGGGATAAATTTTTTCCGTCTCTATATTGGTTTCTATATCATAGAGTATCTCCAGTGACATAACTACCTGCTCAAGGTCAGCGTTACCAGCCCTCTCGCCCAGTCCGTTGACTGCTACCTGCACCTGGTTGCATCCTCCCTCCACTGCGGCCAGCGTGTTCGCGACCGCCATCCCGAAGTCGTTGTGGCAATGCACATCTAAGTCAACCCTGATCTCTTTTCTGATTTCCTCTATCACAGACTTCATCTTTGAGGGATACATGATGCCAACAGTGTCGGGGATATTTATTATTTCAGCTCCTGCTTCCTCAACCCCCCTGCAGACCTTTATCAGGTAGGGTATCCTGCTCCTGGAAGCGTCCATGGGTGAGAACATGCATGGTATGCCGTGATCGACCACGTATTCTACAGCTTTAATTGCCATATCATAAACTTCCTCCTCACTCTTACCCATCTGGTACCTGAGATGCTGCGGCGATGTGGAGATGAAGGTGTGCACCAGTCCAACATCCGCATCGATACATCTGTCTATGTCCTTATCCAAAGCCCTCGCCAGACCGCAGACTACTGTGTCAACTTCTTTGTTGATTCTTTTAACTGCCCTGAACTCGCCTTCGGAGTTTACTGGAAAGCCTGCCTCGATTACATCCACCCCCAGATTTGACAGGGCGTGAGCAAGCTCCAGCTTCTTGTCTATGGTTAAGGCAACCCCAGGCGTCTGCTCCCCATCTCTGAGGGTCGTATCAAATATCTTTATTCCTGTTACAGATTTGCTCATTTCAATCCCCTCTTATTTTATCGATTTATAAACAAAAAAAGACGTATGTAATATCCCAATTATCCTAGAATTATGGACCAGCTGTGGGGGTCACAAGCTGACAGCATTTAATAAACCGGACTGACCTGGTCTGGAGGTTACCCTGGCTTTTATCTCCCTCTTGTCAGGTGTTTCAGCCTTTATAACAGCACCTTTTGTTATTATATGTCTCCTTGAGTAGTCCTGGCTAACTGGGTTCTCAACAAACCCTGTTATCCTGCATTTCTGGGGTTTCCCGTCCACTACAATGTTGGCGTGTTCCGTGGAGACAAGCTTCAGCTTCAAGCCTCCGCCCTTGCTCTTGACTTTCTTCTTTTTTCCCTTGTCTATTCTGGTTTCCACGGGAAACCCACCTTCATGGAATTTCTTTTTTTTCCTGGCTTTGTTGATTTTTCCATGATACATAAATCAAACATACGAATTCAGTAAATAAAAACAGTTCATTTTCCTGCCCGCACATTAATTATTCCGGGGTGTGTTTTGTTGTTCCCTGCTCTGATTGCCACAGGCAGTCTCACATTCCTCGAGTTGTTCACTGGTGTACCACAGGAGCATAATATTTTTCCGTCAAGAAGGTCCTTGACTGTGTAGTGTGTATCGTATCCCTCAGCTCTAGGGCATTCACTGCATATTCTGTCTGCATCAAGAAGTCGGGTGTATCTTGAAGTTGAGTTGTTGAAAGACCACATTGTAGCGGTTAATTCAGCAAGCAGCCAGCTTTTCTCGTAGATGCTTGTCTCCCTGCAGTCTGTTATCTTACTGGACAAAAAAAGGTTTAGTGTTGTGAGGACTGCTGTTATGGACAACACGACAACCACTATCGAGATGAGGTCCTCACCTAGTGGACTCATCTGCCCCCTCCTGTCCACTCCTTTCATGGTATCACCTCAATAAGATACTCTTTTTCTTCCGTGAAATTCTCCCCCCTGAGCCAGTGGGTGACCGTTAGATTAATGTTTCCTTCCAGCTGCCTGCTGCCATGATATCTGAGTTCCATGTCTTTTATCCTGTGGCCCCCTATTATTTTACCCTCTCTTGACAGGTTTATGCTATGGTTTCCTACATTGATTCTATATCCTCTGGGTATGTTAAGTCTCAGGTGCTGTGTGGAACCTACATCGCCGAGAGAGCTTACAGTATCCACGGAATTCACCACCTTAACTGTTTCCTCCACTGCTTTTTTCTCCTCCATCAGCTTAATCCATTTTCCGTATGCTGGCAGGACCAGGGATGCTGTCAGGAATAGGATTATGGCTGATAACGTGATGTAAAATGGTGTGGTCTCCATTATCAGAGAGAGCCTGTTGTGTTCAGTGTTTCATTGGCTTTTTCGATTGCTGTGCCTACAAGCTGCTCGGTTTGTATGTACATGCTCATCACGAGGGATAGCATCAGTATCAATACCACAGCTCCTAGTACGAACACCAGCACTCTGGTCTCTATTCCCTTTTTGTTTTTCAGCAGTTTTTTTATTTTCATTTTTCTTCCCCCAGTTTTCTTCTTCATTATTTTAGGGAACACATATATAAATACTCTAAAGAAATTTAGGTATATTTATATATACATAAAACAATATAGTACTATGGAAAAAAGCCTCTACGAAAAAACAATAAAGCTCCTGGCAAAAAAAACAGAGCTGTTGCATAAAAAAATAAACCTGGAATGGGACAAAGAACTGGAAGAGGCCATAGAATTCAACAGAATGCAGGTGTCAGCAAGAGAGGTTACAGCAGCAGCATGGATCACGGGATTCATTTTCCTGGCACTAACAGGTGTCACAGCAATCCTCTATCTGGAAACAAATCCCCTCATCATCCTGTTAATGGGTTCAATGCTGTCGCTGCTGGCATTATACTACATCCCAGAGTACCCCAGAATAACAGCGTCAACAAGACGGATTAAGGCTATTGGCAGAGCCCCAGAAATAATAGCCTACCTGATAATCCCCCTCAAACAAAACCCCAACCTGGAGGATGCGGTTAAATTCGCTGCAGAAAACAGCGGGGGAGAGCTTGCTCTGGATCTAAAAAAAGCCCTATGGGGCGTCTGGTCAGGTAAAAACAACAACATAGGGGAATCACTACCCCTTCTGGGATACAGGTGGAGTAAAAACATTAAGGGATTCCAGGATGCCCTCTATGCCATAAGAACCTCGCAGATAGAGAAAACAGAGTCCAGAAGACTTAATACTCTGGACAGGGCGCTGGATTCTGTATTAAAGGGTATCCAGGAGTCCTTCAAGGAATTCATTGAATACCTGAGGTTTCCTACCATGGTAATGTTCGCGGGAGGAGCTATCCTCCCCCTGGTGGTGGTGATAATGATACCGCTTGTTTCATTCATGGGCTCGGGGATAGGTACACCACTGAATCTCTCACTGCTCCTGTTGACCATACTAGCATTCATGTATCTCTACTCCGAGCACACCCTGAGGAATAGACCAGCTTCGTTCCCGGTTATGGAGATACCAGACAGCCATCCACTATTACCCCCCAAGGGAAAGATGATGGTTTTAGGGAGAAGCATATCAGTGAAAAAAACCACTCTATGGGTTACATTCCTCTTAAGCTCTCTGAGCACACCATACCTCCTGGGATTAAGGCACTGGCCCCTCTACGATTTAACAACCCTGCCCATTGTGGCAGGACTCTCTCTGGGATCTATCATCTATTCAGGTGGGAGATCACTTCACAAGAAAAAAATACGTGACTCTATACAGGAGACAGAGAGGGAGGTGCTTGAGGCCACATTCCAGTTAGGCAACCGGCTGTTTTCTGGAATGTCAGCTGAGGACGCTATGATAAAGGTGGCAGAAATGCTACCAGAAAACCCCTCCGGGGCCTCTGGAATCTACAGGAAGGCAGTCCAGAATATAAGATATCTTAACACGGATATAGAGGGTGCGTTCTTCAACGAGAGGATAGGGGCTCTCCGGGAGATCTATTCATCCATGATAAACACGCTCTTGAGAATTATGGTAACAAGCATGAAGAAAAGCATTAACTCCGCCTCGGAATCACTTATCACCGCAGCAAACCACATCAGAGAGATACAGAAGATGGAATCAAACCTGAAAAACAAGATATCATATACCTCCTCCATGATGAAGATAACAGCAGTCTTCATAAGTCCTGCAATCTGCGCCCTCACAGTATACATTGCAAAGGTTTTCCAGAAGACATCGAGTATTACATCATCCATCCAGGATTCAACATTCAGGACCTTCCTTATAAGGGAACAACCGACCAGTCCTGAGATATTACAGCTTATCGTGGGACTGTATATGGTGTTTTTACTCCACATACTCATCCACTATACCACCATCCTGGAGCATGGAGATGACTCTGTTGTAGTGCAATACGAGATTTCCAGGTCCCTACCCATTGCATTGGCCATGTTCTTGGGAATCATATCGGCAAGCAACATCTTCCTGTGAAATCAAATAACAATACTCTTCAGGGTGTGGTATGTGAGCAAGAGCATAGATCTTGCTGCGTGCAGATTCAGGGAAACCGAATCCCTGCATGAATCCATAAACACGCTGAAACGTCGAAAAACAAAGGGGGGTGTAAACGCAGGGTAAGGAATATCACATAATTCCTCTGCGACCTAGAGATCGCAGTATCCTTGCGTGTTTGTAATGAAGATTCTGGGTCTGGACATTGGTGGAGCCAACATAAAAACCGCTTTTTCTGGGGTTGATGGATTGATTCATGGCTCCTGTTATCTCCCCATCTGGGAGAGAAAACATGAACTAAAGCCTTTCCTGCGGAAGGTTGTGGATGAATTCAAACCGGAGAGGGTTGCCTTGACCATGACTGCAGAGTTGTCGGATGCTTTCATAAACAAGAGGGAGGGAGTTAATTTCATATTGGAGTCAGTAGATGAGTGCTTTAACGGAGGAGTTCTTGTTTTGTCCACTGATGGTGTTTTCATATCCCCTGAGGAGGCGAGGAGAGAGTATATGAAGGTTGCCTCAGCTAACTGGGTTGCAATCAGTCAATACGCTGCCCAGAGATATGATTCGGGGGTTTTAGTGGATGTTGGGAGCACCACCACAGACATCATACCCTTCAGCGATGGATTGCTTGTGCCAGAGGCTAGAACCGACCTGGAGAGGCTCCAGAGCAGTGAGCTATTGTATACCGGAGCCCTGAGGACTAATCTGGCGGCGATAGCGGACTCTGTGCCAGTCAGGGGTGTGGAAACCGGAGTCTCCTCTGAGTTTTTCGCCTTAACAGCAGACATCTACAGGATACTCGGGGATATAACAGAATGTGATTACATGTGCGATACACCAGATGGCAGAGGTAAGAGTATCAGGGAATGCATGGCGAGAATTGCTAGAGTCGTCTGCGCAGACACATTAATGCTGGATGAAGAGGAGATACGGGGTATCGCCTGCTACCTGAGAGACAGGCAGTTGGATCGGGTTAAGGGGGGCATAGAGAAAATAGCTGGGAGTCGGGGACTTGATAAAGCATTCATCTGTGGTATCGGATCTTTTATCGCCGAGAAAGCAGCTTCTAAAGCAGGTCTTGAAATCCATCGACTTGAGATGAACACAGCATCTGCTATGGTGAATCTATTAATGAGATAGGAAAAAAGATATATACCATGGAGGGATAATAGATTATAAGGATGGATGACTCAAAACTGTCAAGCAGGGTCTTTGAGGAGCTTGATAGACTGCCCGAGGAGTACATAGCTCTCATAACTGTGAACGCAAACGATTACCTGAGGGTGAACCTCCACACCCTCAGATTCCTATGCAACGGCAAAGGATTATATGGCATCTACGTGAGCATCAACAGACCCTACAAGTCCATCCTCAACATAATGAAGGGAAGCGGCATAGAAACCGACAACATGTTCTTCGTGGACTGTATATCCATACTGTTGGGGGACACGCCCTTCAGGACAGCAAAATGCCTCTTCACCTCACCTGAAAACCTGACTGACATGGCTGTTTTAATCGACCAGTGGGTCAGCAACCTGCCTGAGGGAGGTAAATTCCTTTTCTTTGATTCATTATCCACCCTGTTTATATATAACTCCGTGGGGACTGTAACAAAATTCTCACACTTTCTCACAGGGAAGATGAGGCAATGGGGTTTAAATGGGGTGTTGATGTCGCTGGAGAAGGAAAACAACCCAGAGATACTTGATAGTATATCTCAGTTCTGCGACAGGAGGATAAATCTATGATGGGAGTTGTGGGAGACTACACCACGGTAGAGTATGTTGTTCTCTACCTTATAGCATCGATGTGTTTCATCTCCTATATCTGGATGAAGCAGAGCATAAAGAGGCTTACCAAGGGACATGTGAAGACGCTCTTCAAATACATGCTGTGGATTGTTAAATGGGGTTTCCTCTGTGCTATCTGGTTGTTTATATTGCAGGTGGGGTTTATTGAACTGGAATGTTCCAGCATTATCTCATCTTTCGCTGTCTTCATATCCATGCTTTTTCTGGTAGTATCCTATATATCCGTGAAAATGAAGGAGGTAAGCGAAATATTTGGCTTCAGATGAACTCTTCCAGCTCAGCCAGTCTGTCCACCACTAAATCAGCTCCTGAAGCAATAAGCCTCTCCCTCAACCTTTTTTTCCCTGAATCGTCCCTTATTGATGCAGTAACCCCTATGAAGTGGAATCCCGCTCTCCTGGCTGCTATTACGTCATCAGGAACGTCGCCTATGTAGGCGATATCATCCCCTCCAAGCAAACCCTCCACTATCTCAATCCTTTTCCTGCACTCTATTAGTTGTGACGGATCCGGCTTCCCTGAGGGGAAGTCATCGCTTCCAACGATAAATCCCTCATTGAAGAATTCACGGAATCCATGCATCTTAAGGACAACGTCTATCTCGAAATGCTCTCTCCCTGAGGCAATTCCCATAATGTATTTCTCCGACAGCCTGTTCAGGAGCTTCTGGCCTGCTAGAGGCTTCTCGTTTCTGATAAAGCCTTTCTTTTTAATGTGCTCTGGATTGAAGCCGTATTTCTCTCTGAATAAATCCTGTCCGAGATATATCTCCTGAAATAACTGCTTTATCAAGCCGGTATGCCAGAACTTCTCCGCTGTCTCCTCGCTTCTACCATAGAGTTCAGCCAGAGCACTGCGGAGATTTGCAAGTCCTCCCCCCATAGCTGCTGTTCTCCTAAGAACATGGTCTAAATCCAGACCTGTATGGGATTCATTCCACAACATGGGAAGATCTCTCAATGAATTGACTTCCTTATTTCTGGAATCTATTTCTGAGATGATACCGGTGAGGAGACATAAAACCGATCCATAGGTTATCTCCCAATCGTTGTTGAATCCCCCCGCCATCTTGAACTTTTGTGTGTCCTCTACGGAGAGCAGGTAATCACTAAGCTTTAAGCCCACTATTTCCGTGAAATAATACTGGGTTGTTTCCACAATAGCCTTCCTGTAGGAGTCTCCGACATACACCAGAACGCCGTCGATGTCCCAGATAAGCGCCCTTAAATCCAAGTTAACGTATACCTCTCATTTTGTGGAGGTTATATTAATCATATTCTGCTATAAATAAATTCAGAGGAGAAAATGCTTGATGCAGGGAAACTTGAGGCGGATCTCTCATATCTGCCTGGTAGATGTATTATATTAGTGACCGGTTCAGGGAAAGAGTATCAGGAAGCCAAGCTCCGGGTTCTGGATAATCTATGCAACGAGAAGGGGATTAATGGCATATACGTCAGCCAGAAAACACCTGTTAAAAAGATCCTGTATTTATTCAAGAAAAACGGGATTAAATCCGACAGGATTTTCTTTATAGACGCTACGAGTGAGGACTACAGAGAGACGAAGAGAGTAGGCAGATATCTCTATATATCCCCACGCCAGATATCTGACATGGCTATCGCCATAGAGGGCTGGGTGAGGACATTACCTGTAGGGGATAAGTTTCTTTTCTTGGGTGATTACTCTGCCTTGTTCATATATAACTCCCTGGGCTCTGTGAAGGCATTCAGCGACTTCCTGAGGAACCGAATGAGGCTCTGGGGTTTAAGGTATGTTTTCATCTCCATTGAGCGTAGGTATGATCTAAAGGTTCTGGACAAAATATACAGCATATGCGATAAAATAATCGAGGCCCAATCAATAGGTAAATAAAAAAATGGATTCAATGGATGTATCCTATCTTGACCTGAGTTACGTGATGCTTTTCCTGATCGCGAGCTTGTGTTTCGTGTCTTATATCTGGATCCGGGAGAGCATCAAGGGATTGAGTGTCGGCCTCCTCGAGGATTTGTTCAAGACCTTCCTGTGGATTATACGCTGGGGTTTCCTCTATGCTGTATGGCTTTTTGTTGTGGGGGTTAAGTATTTCGGAATCTCTATTGAACCATCTCTTAAGTCCTTGATTGATTCAATATTCCTGGCTATCCTGTTCATGATTATTTCGTATACAGCTACTAAGCTGAAGATGTTGGGTAAAATCTACGGCTTCAAGAATAAATAGTTTTTTAGTCCTGAAATTGTATTCTATTCTATGGAGGTTATTTTTTTAGGCACCAGTTGTGCTGTTCCCACAGAGAAGAGGGGATTGCCTGCTGTTTTGCTGGAGTACCTCAACGAGTATTATCTCTTTGACTGCGGTGAGGGAAGCCAGAGACAGATGCGGATTGCCGGCATTAATTTCATGCGAATAGACCATATCTTCATCACACACCTGCATGCTGACCACTTCATGGGTTTAGCTGGTCTTATCCAGAGCATGGATTTCTTGGAGCGCAGCAGGGTGCTCAACCTCTACGGGCCGATCGGATTTAAGGAGACAATGGAGCACATGATGTCGCTGGGGAGTTTCTCCATGGACTACCTGGATTTATCCATTAACGAGGTGGGTCCGGGATTAGTCTTGGACTGTGATCGCTTCAAGATTTCCTGTTTCAGGACAGAGCATACATCTAGCTCCCTAGGATATATGTTCGAGGAAGACAGCAAGAGAAAGTTTCTCAAGAAGAAAGCCCTTAACCTGGGTGTTCCAGAGGGTGGACTGTTTTCCAGACTCCAGAGGGGTCATGAGGTAAAGGTTGACGGCAGGAAGATCACACCAGACATGGTTTTATCCAATCCCCTTCCCGGGAGGAAGGTTGTCTATACAGGAGATACAAGAGTCTGCGACAGCGTCAGGGAAGCATCCAGAGGGGCGGATGTTTTGATTCATGATTCCACCTTCAGTGACTCTGAGGAAGAGAAAACCGAGGTGATGGCTCACTCCACAGCCAGACAGGCGGCTGAGGTGGCCAGGGAAGCTGGCGTGAAGAGACTGTATCTCACGCACCTAAGCCAGAGATACACTAACCCATCTATCTTGGAGCAGGAGGCGAGGGATGTTTTCCCTGAGAGTTATGTGGCTGAGGACTTCATGAGAATCAAGGTCGAGAAACATGATCTCTGAGAAAACATGGACGCTGTTATACTGGCTGGGGGCAGGGGCAGGAGGCTGAGGCCTTTAACTGATGATGTGCCCAAGGCCCTGCTGCCTGTGTGGGGTAAACCGCTGCTGGAGCAACTCCTCATAAGGCTATCCAGGGTGGGTATAGACTCATTCACTGTGGTTGTGGGATTCCTTGGTAATCTATTGGTTTCCTTTCTTGAGGAAGAGGGTTTCGCAGGCAGGCTGGAGATAGAGTTCGTCTACCAGAGAGAGCAGCTGGGTTCAGCGCACGCCCTCGGGCAGGTTAAGTTACCGGGGAGGGATTATCTGGTGTCGGCATGTGACTGCCTTTACTCTACAGGATACCTTAAAGAATTCCTGGATTTCCACTCTAGAGGCAGACAGGATATCACTCTGGCTCTGAAGAAACTATCCCCCGAGGAGCTGAGTGAATCCAGCACTGTTTCATTGGAAAAAGACAGGGTGGGAAAGATTATAGAGAAGCCCTCCCGGGATGAGTTTTTATCGCCCATGGCCTGTGCACCACTCTATATCTTCCCGCCCGAGAGCGGAGGCTTTATCAGGGGAGTTGAAAAGTCGAAGAGGGGTGAATACGAGATAACCTCGGTTATACAGGACATGCTCGACTCCGGATATACCGCTAGAGGTCTTCAAGCCAGGGAATGGATTCATCTCTCT
>JAOZNG010000189.1 GCA_029933895.1 archaeon | reverse complement strand
GAGACCGCTTCCAGAATCCTTTCCTCGGGCAAGGGTGAATCTATCATGTCACTGCTTAATTCCGTTGATTATTTCATCCTGGATTCTGGTTCAAAGAAGACAATAGCGTCATCCTATCCATTTTCCATGGACAGGGGGCGGGAGGCTATGATTTCCCTTCCAGGGTTCACTTTGGTAAACAGGAGATACAGGGATGCTGAGAGCATAATGGAGCATTACCTGAACTGCATGGATTACCGGGGTATCCCGTCAGGATACATCAACGGTAAACCAGTGTACGGGGACGTAGACACCCCCCTGTGGCTTATAGACCGCTTCTACAGGTACCTGAAGTGTGTTGGCCCGGAGGACGGGAAAAAGATGCTCCACACCTACTGGTGGGGTTTGAAGGGTCTGATGAAGAAATACGCTGAGATGGAATGTGACGGCATGCTGCACCATAAAGGCGGCACCTGGATGGACTCTCAATTCATCAGGAGAAAGAGAGTGGATGCTGTTGAAGTCCAGGGCCTCTGGTATAACGCCCTTAATGTGATGAACAGTTTCCATGAACTTATGGAAGACGACAGTGATGAGATAGGATATAATGCTATTATAGGGAAATTCAGGGAAAACTTTGTTGACCGCTATTGGAGGGGTAGATTCCTAGCGGATTCTGCGGTGGATGACTCATTAAGGCCTAACCAGCTGATTACCCTCTCGCTGGAGTTTAATGTCGTGAACAAGACCCTCTCCAAGAAGATACTGAACGCTGTGGAGGGGGAGCTTTTAACCAGCTGTGGGTTGCGGAGCCTCTCCCCTGGAGATGAGAGATACGTTGGTAACTGGGAGGGTGACCCCAAGAACAAGTTCAACGGAAATGTTTATGCCTGGCTTATGGGGGCTTACATCGATGCTTTCCTTAAAAACGGAGGCCAACTGGCTAAGGCCCAGAAACTGCTTGAACCACTCTTCAGGTTGCATATGCGGGAGGCTGCTGTTGGAACGGTTTCAGAGTTGTTTCAGGGGGATGCACCCCACAGGCCAGGAGGTAACCTATCTTATTCCTGCTCGATTGCTGAGTTACTGAGGGTTCACTTCGAGCACATAGTCGGTTTCAGGAAATAGTTTTTTTTTGTACGGCATTTGTATCTTGCATTAGATATTTCTATATCCTGGTGGTAATATATATATGTCTATTTTGCGAGAGGATCTGGGTTTATGTCTTCTGGAAGCGATAAGTCAGGGCTTGAGTTCCTTAAGAATAAGATCAGCGACGAGAGGGGTTTCAACTGCAGCTACTACAAAGAGAGCATCCTGAAGAGAAGGATAGATAGCCGTATGAGGAGGGCTGAAATCGATTCATACAGGGACTATGTTTCCCTGCTCGACCGCAGCCCACAGGAATACAATGCCCTCATCGATACCTTAACAGTTAATGTTACAGGGTTCTTCAGGAATCCGTCGGTTTTTAAGGCCATGGAGGAAGTGGTTATACCCAACCTGTTATTCTATAAAAAGATACAGTCTAGGAAGGTTATCAGGGTCTGGTCTGTTGGCTGCGCCTCAGGGGAGGAGCCGTACTCGGTTGCTATATTGTTCAGGGAGTTACTTGGTGATGAAATAGATGATTACCTCTTTTTTGTCACAGCCACAGACATAGACGACCATATGCTCAACAAGGCCAGGGAGGGGATTTACACGGCCGAGCAGGTAGGGAATGTGAGCAAGAAACATCTTGATAGATACTTTAATGAGATGGGTGGGAGGTACCAGATTAATGATTCAATAAAGAGATATGTTAAGTTCCGACACCATGATGTTATCTCCGGTGAGGAGATTCATTACTTTGATTTGATTCTCTGCAGGAATCTCCTGATTTATTTATCCAGGGAGGTGCAGGATGAGATATTCGAAAGATTTCTCCGGTCCCTGAACCCATATGGTTACCTGATTATCGGGAAAAGCGAGACCTTAACTCCTCAGGCAGCGAGGAAGTTTGAGTTAATTGACCTCTCTGAGAGAATATACAGGAAGCCGCCTTAACCTGTGTTTAGTATTCCTTGGTGGTTCCGAAAGCGGTTCCGACAACAACGGTACCGTCTTCTGTGTTGAACCAGACGTTCCGGCCTCTCTTTCCTCCAATGTCTTCAGCTATTACCCTGATTCTTTCTTCAGCCAGTTTTTCTTTCACGGCCTTGATGTTATGTTCTCCTATCCTGAAGATGCTGTTGCTGAACATGGCTGCACCACCAAATATTTTAGCTTCCAGGTTGTATTGCTTGGAGCCTGCTTCCCTCATTTTTTTTATCATTTCATCTATTGCTTTATCAGCGTACCTGAAGGGGTTAATCTCTTCCCTGATGTTCTCTGGGCAGTGACCTAGCATCACATGAGCCATGCCTCCAATCCCGTGTCTTTCATCATAGAGGCAGATGGCTATGCAGGAGCCTAAACCTATTGCTTCAAGAAGACATGGCTTGTCTACCACAGTAATATCCCCCGGTCCAACCAATATTTTTTCGACCATCATCCAGTCTCTGTGTATCCCTCTTCCACGTAGTCTGCTAGGAGGTCATGGAATAGGTCATCTACTCTACTGATTAGTTGTTTCAGGGTTCTTGGCTCCAGCAACAGCATAAAGTACGACTTTATCCTGTGGTCTTCTATCTCAAGGGAGGTCTTGAAGGCTAGTGCCTCCTGGGTTTTGGATGCTATATTCGCTATTATGCTGCTTAGTGTTGCTCCAAGACTGTCATAGGAGGAGTA
>JAOZNG010000030.1 GCA_029933895.1 archaeon | reverse complement strand
TCACCGTCACC
This sequence comes from archaeon, assembly GCA_029933895.1. Classification (GTDB taxonomy): domain Archaea; phylum Altiarchaeota; class Altiarchaeia; order IMC4; family QMZM01; genus EX4484-2. The sequence goes on along the minus strand of JAOZNG010000030.1, from coordinate 10,647 downwards.
ATCACCGTCACCATCACCGTCACCATCACCGTCACCATCACCGTCACCATCACCGCCGGAACAGCCAAGGGATTCACAGGATTGCGTTCCTCCAGCACCACAATCACAGGGATCATCTATTTTATAACAATAACAGTCACCCACGTCACAATCCAAACCAATTTGGACCTCGAAACCATAATAGCACTTATTATCATCCACACATCTTGGATCCGGTGTGGAAGCAGCACACTCAGCCCCACCATATTCAAATCCGGGGCAATTTCCAACTAGACATGAATTCTCACCAGCAGCGCAGCCGTCTGCCCCACAGTCAGCACGGCATTCAGGAGGTGATGTTCCGCAAGGGCCGGAGTTAAAGCACCAGCAATAATCAACATTACAATCACTAACCTCCGAGACAAAAGCCGACTGGAGATTATACCGGCACGTGCTCGTTGAGCAACCATCAAACACAATAAGGCTGCTATCAGACGTTGTGTCACATAGGGAATTATCGAGACCTAAACCAGTACAATACTCTGCGCAAGTAGGCTCAGCCTCACAGCGGTCGGCCAAGCAATTATACTGGCAGCTAAGAGGTGCCCCGCAGGGTACGGAGTCAAAGCACCAGCAATAAGTAGAGGTGCAACCGGTAACAGACGAACCATCAACCATCAAGAGATTATGCCGGCACGTGCCCGCCGAGCAACCCTCCAACACAATAATACTGCTATCAGACGTCACATCACACAGGGAATCATCGCGACCTTGACCTGTACAATACTCAGCGCATGTTTGTGCGTAAACGTTGGGGGATAGAACCAGCACTAGGGAAACCAAGGCAAACGCAGCCCACAACACTCTGTTAAGGTCTCTCATTGTTCATCTCCCATTAGGGGAAACACCCCACCCACCATTTAATTTTTAAACCCCCACGCCTTAAAACACAACTTATCTTCATTTTATAGCGCTACTAAGCAGGACAACAACAACATTCATAACCTGCACCATAATTGTCTGCACAGAACGCGTCACCCTCCCCGTGATGCTCTAACTGAGATTCAGTCCCAGTACATGCTCCTGGAATGCCAACTGAAATATCGCAAGCAGCTGAGCCCGTCATACAATATGATGCCATGTCACAATTATACGGTGAATCACCACAGCTGCCAACATCAGAGCATACTTCTATACAGCTCAGGGTGGAGGTTGTGGTGGAGGAAGTAGTCGTCGCAGTGGTAGTGGTAGTGCCAGTGGTAGTGGTAGTGCTGGTTGGTTCGCCAGGCACGGGACTGGGCTCGCCCTCAAAACAGCCCTCTACGCAGGTCTTATATGGGTCCTCACATGATATCTCGCCCAAACCAGCCTCAGATACAACAAGCTGGATGAACTGTATAGCAATCAAGGCAATAATAAACCCTATAATCGCGGCAGCAATCATGTTCTTCCCCCGGGCCCTGTCCCTGTCGCTGTCAGAGGAGATATACATGAAGCCGCCGAACAACACCATAACAGCCGCCACAACAGCCACCACCGAACGAAGAATGTTATAGACAAGACATAAAACAGTCTCCAACAAGTCAACTATAGGAGGCTCAATATCCCCGGCCACACATTCGAAGCTTAACATATCAGCCCCAAAAACGCTCCCGAGATACTGGAGCCCGATGAGAGCAACAAGCAAACCAACAACAGCCACAATAGACGCCATCTTGGCTGAAGCCCTAGCCTCCGGGCTCCCCGAGGTAATCCAGATAAAAGCAGAAGCCATCAAGGCAATAGTAGCAATCAAACCCGCTACCGCAATCAGGATATTCTTTACGGTACAAATCGTGTAATGAATTAACAGGATTATGTCCCCCTCGGTTCCGGACCCACAGGTCCAAGACAGAGCACCAGCATAGTCTGGGCTGAACAGGGTTAACAGAAACTGGCTTCCGATAATAACAATAATAGTCCCTACCACGGCAGCGAAAGCCAGGCTCTTCGCCTTGTTTCTAAGAGAAGAGTCCTCCGAGATAATTAAAAGAATTCCGGCGACAGCAACCACCACAACAGCGATAACCCCAGCAACTCCCTCAATGATAAGGAAAACCATGCAAACAGTATACTGGGCTACCTCACCCAGCTGCCCTATATCCAGACTCTCATAACCCGCGCAGTTAAAGATTAAGAGAGTGTCCCAAGAAGATGCATAGGTTAAACCAGTCCAGGAAAACAAGGAATTAAGGAAGTTAAGCCCGATCAAGACCAGCAGAAGCCCAACCAAAACATTCACGGCAATAGACCTTGCCCTGACCCGCTCCCCAGGATCCTCTGAAGTCATCCACCTAATACCAGCGCCCATGAACACAATCATGCCAACAATACCGAAAAGAAACTGGAACACCCGGACAATGATACAGATAGGCCCAGCAATAATGTCCCGTATATTCGTTATTTCCTCTTTGGCGATAATATCAGACCAATTACATGGTGCAGTATAATCTGGTGGGATTATATGCACTGCTTTACCTATTACCACAGCCAGCTCCAAAGCCAGTATAACAATAACAACACCGATAAGGATGTTAGCCAGCTTCTCCTTCACCTCAGCTCGTTCCTCAGCATCCTCCGAGACAATCCACTTCAGGGCAGCTAAGACAAACACCAGAACAGCCAGGAAACCAACGACTCCCTCAATTATGACCAGGATATAGCATGCCACCGCAATAACTTTATCCCTGATTTTAGTTATCTCATTAGAAATCCCCTGAGCCAGAGCAACAGAAGAGAGAACCAGCAATAACAAAAAAACAGCTAACTTCTTTTTTGTTGATGAAGGAGGTGGAGATAAAAGGAGTCGCATTTCATTATGATATGTTTTTCTTGTCTTAAATATCTGCCGGTTCTCTCTCCTCTTGAGGGGATAAATGACCCTTGAAGGATGCTGTAATGATATATAACCCATATGAGAGGGATACGGCAATAAACAAGCCCACGACCTCATAGAGTGTGCCCGCCATACCCGCCACATGAGCTGAGAGGGAATAGAAATCCAGGTAGTTCCTCACGAAAGTAAGTATCTCCTTAAGCGACCACATGATAATAGCGAGCATCACAACCCGCAAACCCCTGATAAATGTTTTAGACTTCAGGTAGAGTATGGCGCTTGTTGAATTGCGTATTGTGCTCTCCCTGATAAAAATCATGGAATCCTTTATGATATAGAGACATACGAGCAAAACCAGGATATGCACTAAACTCAACAACATGTTGAGGTTAAGTAAACTGAAAGCCATTATGCATCTGAATTAAAGCAGGTTATCTCTTCTCCAGTTCCTATTCGATTTCGGACTGTCCCTGACTTTGCGGTTGGTTTTCGCGAAAACCCATACAGGAGCTCTCTTCCTCCTCCGGTTACTCTTCATGAGACGTTTCTTGAAGCTGAATGCTTTGTTGCTTGACATTCTAGATATATGTAGATATATTATTTCTTATATTGTATTTATATATTATGGCATTCTGTTTTAAAAGAACAAACACTGCATTTGTTGTTGTTGCCATGGCAGCAGACCTCTGGAACAAACCCCCCCAGTATCCTGATTATGTCATCTCTTGTCTCCAGGACTGCCCTCCTCAGCCGCTCCGTGACCTTGACAGGGCATCTCTCTGAGGAACGGGTGTACTCCACAATAGAAAAAGAGATGTCCACGGAATCAAGCTCCTCCTCCAGGAGCATGGAATAAGCTGCGACCTGCAAACGGTCACCCCACCAGACACTGGATGGGACCCTTCCCGTCTTGACCTCAACAGGTATGTATATGTTGTTTCTCCGTAGAACCTTGTCTATCCTGCCTGAAATTCCCAGCTCCCTAGACTCGACCGCGTACTCTATCCTCCAGGGGGTGACTTCCTCTATTGCCTTCTGTAATCCCGCCTCCTCCACCATGAACTCAAGCGTCCTGTGGAGCGCTGCCGTTTCATGGTGCAATCCCGCAACCAGCTCCTGAAGTATTGTATTGCAGTCCACATCCTCAGGAGACTGGTTAACCAGCTCACGATAGATGAAGGGGAAACCCTTTAGGATGGAATCTATTTCTCTGTCAACACTCTCACTTATCTCCATGGGCTCTGACACCCGCTCCAGAATCCGGGGATAACGGAAAGAGAGCTCCTTTCTGAGGATGTGCTCTATTATTCCCCTATACATCTCTTTTGTTGGTTTCTTTCCCAGCTTTAGAACACGGGATAGATAAATCTTTCTGGGACAGAAGGCATGGGTGTTCAGGTCTGAGGCATAAACCCTGTATTTCATTCAAGGACCTCCAAGGCGTTGTGGTTCTCAATCACTACTTCAGGGTTGCCTCTATATAGCTCCACTACACCAACCAGGTCTATAGTTGTTCCTTCTTTAAGCTGCTCGCTGAAACGGGATGCGGTTGTATGGGGCAGGTAGACCTTGATTTCCCCTGCTTCATCCACTAGGGTGAGGAGCGTGGAGCCTCCATCGAATCTGTGGATGCTGGTTATGTTACCCTGCAGGTGCACGTTTTTTCCCAGTGCCGTGGATTGAACGTCTACTGTCTTTGAGAGAGGGGGCTCTATTGTTTCTGTTATGTATACCAGTATCAGCAATCCTGTTATGGATAGGAGCAGTGAGAGGTGTAGGATTTTTGACTCCATCTTCACTTTATTTAACTCTAGATGATTATGTATTTCTTGCACCAGTTATCTATGGAAACAGGCATATATAACTGGTGTGAATGGCTGAAAAGTTTAGGTGATGAGCGCGTTAAGTGTGGATTTCTGCAGCTGGTTCTACAGCCTGTCCAGGTTAAAGCATACCACGCCAAAGGCAGGAGCCACATCAACGGCCTAGAAGGCTTCTGGAGCTTCACAAGGAAAGATTCTAGAAGTACAATGAATTCCATAGGAATTCATGTACACAAATTGCAGAGCAATTTGTTGTATCACGGCATACACAAAAACAATATACCTGAAGGAAACAGCGCTTCAATCCAGCCACCGAAACACCGACATATTTAGGAAAATGCTCGAAATAGGATTGATGGGATAAAAACAATCCAGATACCAGATATCCAGGAATTAAATCGCTGCCTTAGTGGCTTTCTTCCGGTTCTTCCTCCTCATCTTGCCGACCGCCCCGCATTTCCTGCACTTCGTAGCCCCCAAGGGGTTTCTTGCATTGCATTTCATGCACACAGCCTTGAAGATTCTAGCATCCGCCTCCCTGAACCTGCCCATTTTCTCTTAAATAGATACATATATACACACCAGGGATATAAATACGGGTAATTTAAGCCCCCCCTCCAATAATCTTGTTGATGGAAAAGATACTGGTTATAGGCTCAGGTCCCGTGAAGATTGGTCAGGCAGCCGAGTTCGACTACTCCGGGAGCCAGGCCTGTCTATCCATCAGGGAAGAGGGCATAACCACCGTCCTCGTGAACTCAAACCCAGCCACCATAATGACGGAGCCAGACATAGCAGACATAATCTACGTCGAGCCCCTGATTCCGGAGGTGGTAGCCAAAATCATAGAAAAAGAAACACCTGACGGGATACTTCCCACAATGGGGGGGCAGACCGCATTAAACATCACCTCCTCATTATCTGCCATGGGCGTCCTAGATGAATACAACGTAGAGATATTGGGCACACCAATCGAGACCATAAAAAAAGGAGAGGACAGGGAATCCTTCGCTCAACTGATGAAGGACATAAATGAGCCAATACCAGATAGCACGGCTGTTAACTCCCTGCAGGAAGCCCTTGATGCTGTGGAAAAAATAGGTTATCCCGTGATCATCAGGCCAGCATACACCCTTGGAGGGGGCGGGGGGGGTATCGCAGGAAACATCAGGGAGCTGGATAAGGTGGTAAGCCACGGGCTGCAGCTGTCGATGATAAACCAGGTGTTGATTGAGAAATCCATCACGGGATGGTATGAAATCGAATACGAGGTTATGAGGGACGGCGCCGATAACTGCATCACAGTCTGTAACATGGAAAACCTGGACCCCATGGGGATACATACGGGGGAGAGCATTGTGGTAGCCCCAGCCCAGACCCTATCCGATCACGTGAACCAGACCCTCAAGAACGCCTCACTCAGGATTATACGGGCACTGGGTGTGGAGGGAGGATGCAACATACAGTTCGCTCTGGAGCCGGATACCATGGAGTACATGGTGATTGAGGTAAACCCGAGGGTTTCCAGAAGCTCTGCGTTGGCGTCTAAGGCAACAGGCTACCCTATTGCCAGGATCGCGGCCAAGATAGCATTAGGTAGAAACCTGGACGAGATACCGAACTCCATAACCAAGACCACCATGTCATCCTTCGAGCCCAGCATAGACTATGTGGTAGTGAAGATACCACGTTGGCCGTTTGACAAATTCAGGAACTGCGACAGAACAATAGGAACACAGATGAAGTCCACCGGGGAGGTTATGTCCATAGGAAGAAACTTCGAGGAGGCTCTGCAGAAGGCAGTCAGGTCCCTGGATATCGGAAGAGACTATCTGTCGGGCACGGGAGAGAGGAGCAGAGAAAAGATAAAAGAGAAACTTGCTGTTCCCCACGATGAGAGGATGTTTTATATAGTTGATGCCCTAGAAAATGGATTTTCCGTGAACGGGGTCTGCAAGCTTACTGGCATACACTCCTGGTTCATAGAGAAAATAGAGAACGTGGTGAAGGATTCCAAGGATATTACCTTTTAATACCTTAATCGAAGAATATTACCTGCATAGCGGGGTTGAACATACATGGTTAAAGAGATTTATCCTGATAGATTAACCAGTAAAGAGATAGGTTATCTAGTGGGTCTTTTCATAGGGAATGGATACTCAGAGTATAGTAGGAGAGATGGACATTATGGAGTAGATTACTACCTTGATGCTAAGCGAGATATTAATATTAGAGGGTGCCTTCAGAGCCTTTTATTAAAGATGGGATTAAAGCCATACATCACTCCCTGTAGGGGCTCAATGAGGATTAGTAGTAATTCAAAAAAATTTATGGGATTCATAGACGAAGAGGAAACTAAGATAAAAGATTCCCAAGTTTCTGATCCCGGTTATGTTTTAGGTGCCATCTCTGGTTTCATTGATTCAGATGGATACGTGGGAAAGGGTGATATAGTAATAGTTCAAAAAGATAAAATGATATTAGATGTATTCAAGCGTTTCTCAGAGGAGGTGTTGGAAATACCAACCAGGTTATGGAAAACCGAGATGAATTTCAAGGGTGCTTTTTCAAGATGGAATCTAAGGATTAGTATGGGTTTTAGGAAACTATCTCATACTTCAATTAAAGTTCATCGATATAGTGGGGACTCCTGCTCATCGTAGCGAGCTGGAAAGCTATAAAAAGCCGAAAGCCTATAAGGGTTGAGCAGTCAGGAGTGCTCGTCGGGCTCATAACCCGAAGGTCGGTGGTTCAAATCCACCCCCCGCTATCTATTTCCTTTTTATGATAAGTGGGTTTACGGTTTTTTTACAAAAGAAAAGCCTAGAAAGTTAGGCACTACAGCTGATTTTTAATACCCTGCAAGCAATACATTTAAAGGGAGATGACAGGAAAAAAGATTCTGCTGGTTACAGGAAGATGCGCAGCAAAAACCCTGAAAGAATACAGCAGAAACCAGGGAAACCAGGTAGAAATCCACGCCTGCAACATAGACGTAGCTGCCCTCCTAACACCAGAGATTATTCTAGAGGAGCTGGAGAATAAAAACCTGGACGAGATATCACTCATCCTGCTCCCAGGAGCAATAAACGCAGACATAAAAAAAATACAGGACAAATTAGGCATCGCCTGCGCACGGGGACCGAAAAACATAAACCAACTACGAAACACCCTGAAAAAGATAGGTGCGGGAGAAAAACTCTCACCTGATATACCAGCAGATGAACTCTTCAAGGAAGAGATGAAAGAGAACGCATGGAAGGAAATCAAGAAGGCAAGGGAAAAGGAAGGGAGCCATGACCTGAAAATCGGCAGAGTAAATCCGGTCTACCTGGGAACCGGGTTAATGAAGATTGTGGCAGAGATACCTGACGCACCACACCTAACAGAAAAAAAAATAGAGTGCATAAGCAGACACTACAGTAAATCCGGGGCAGACATCATAGACATCGGGATGACCGCTGGAGAAAACAACCCAAACCAGATAAAAGAGATAGTGGATGTAATAAAATCCGTAACAGACAAACCAACCTCAATCGATACACTCAATGAAAAAGAGATACGTGCCGCAGCCGATGCAGGCGTAGACCTGATACTATCCATTGATGAAACAAACTACAGAGTGATGGAGGACCTGGATATACCTGCAGTAATAATCCCAAGAAACAGAGATGGTATTCCCTTCAAGACAGATGAAAGAATAACCTTGCTTGAATCCCTGACAGAGAAACTAAAAGACATTAACTTCAGCAAGATAATTGCGGACCCAATCCTGAATCCACCAAGCCAGGGGATGATGGAATCACTTAAAGCCTACAGATTATTCAGGGAGAGACATCCAAGAACCCCCATGATGCTCGGCGCAGGCAACGTCACAGAACTTATGGACGCTGACTCCATAGGAATAAACGCCCTCTTGGCATCAATCGCCTCAGAGCTAAAAATCGATTTATTATTCACAACAGAAGCAAGCCCGAAGACCTTAGGCGTGGTAGCGGAATTATCTGGGGCTGTGGAGATGATGTATCTATCCAGGAAATACAAACAGCCGCCGAAGGATCTTGGAGTAAGCCTGCTCCGCCTGAAAGAAAAAAGAAGAAGCGAACCAATCAAAGATCCAAGAGAGGAATCCCTGGAAACTATAGAGACCAGGGAGCCGCTGGAAGAGAAACTGGAGGACTGCGAGTTCAGGATCTATGTAGCAGACAGCATAGTGGCCATATATTATGTGGAAGGGAAGCCAGAGATGAGATTCCGGGGGAGGCGAGCAGAAGACATCTATGGCACAATCCTGTCGAAAAACATAGTGAAAGACATGAAACACGCAGCCTATCTTGGTAGAGAGCTGGGGAAGGCAGAGATAGCCCTGAAGCTGGGGAGAAGCTATGTGCAAGATGAAGACTTCATTTAATATCCCTAGATAACAAAAATAGTTTATGGAAAGGATTGCGTGGTGCATAACGGGCGCAGGATATATGCTAAAGGAAACCCTTGAAGTACTCAGAGATCTGAAACATAGGCATCCTGGCCTGAAAATCACAACCCACCTCTCAGAGGCGGGGAAGGAGGTGGTGGATTACTACAACATATACAGCAGCCTGGAAACTATCTCAGACGGTACAGCATACCGGGAGCTCCTTGAAGAAAACCAGCAGGGAAGCTCTTTTTTCATCACCGGCAGATTATTTAAGGGAAACTACGACCTTCTGCTGGTTTCGCCGATGACTGCAAACACTGTCGCAAAGGTTGTGTATGGGATAGCTGACTCCCTAGTATCGTGCGCAGTCGCTATGGCATGTAAATCCCGGACGCCGGTCATCGCATTACCGACAGACACAGAAAAGAAATACCAGACAGAGATACCGGCGTCCAGAGGAAAGAAAGGGGATGTATGGAGCGTGTCAGCGTACTCAAGGAGGATAGACCTAGAAAACATAGAGAAGCTGAGGGATATGGATGGTGTCACAGTAATCACCCGCCCGGAGGAATTCCTGGAGCTGTTTGAAAAAAAAAGATGACCGACCTTGAGGGGATAACCAGGAGACTGCTGGATAAGGGGGAGGATAAGGGGAGAATAACAGAGAGGCTTATCCAGGAGTACCAGACATACAAGAAGTTATCCATTGAAGAAGCCAGGGAACTCGCGGACGCAGTATATGGAGAGGTGATGAATTCAAGAAACAGGGTGGGGGATGCATTCATAAAGAAGGTCCTGGAGATTCCCGCAGCAGAGGTCTCGATGAATGAATTCGGCGTCGGATGCCGGGGGAAAGGGGATTTCTTCCTGCACCGGGAGATAGCGGGATTATTATATAGCAGGGGGGGTGTTTTAAGCCCGAAAGACCAGGACGATGCCGGGGTTGTGGAAACCCCTGATGGAGAAGATTTTATTGTCTGTGCTGTGGACGGCACCCATTCGAGGTTGTCGGATTATCCCTTCATTGCGGGATTCCATGTGACGCGTGCGGCATTAAGGGATGTATATGTGAAAGGCGCGATACCTGTCGCATTAATCGATGACCTGCATCTCGCGGATGATGGAGATGTGGGCAGATTAATTGATTTCCTGGCTGGTGTATCCTGTGTCGCCGAACTCAGTGACGTGCCAGTAGTTGCCGGCTCAACGCTGCGGATTGGAGGGGATATGGTGATCGGGGACCGTATGGTGTCCTGTGTCAGCGCAGTCGGCGTCTGTAGAGCCACATCCCTCCTGGCGAGGACAGATATAAGAGCAGGGGACAGGATTCTTCTCACAGAAGGGGCTGGTGGCGGGACAATAGCTGCTATGGGGATATACTCAGGAAACCCGGAGATTATAAAGGAGACACTTAATATTGATTTCACCACCGCATGCAGGGCCATCTACGACTCCGGCTTACATGAAGGAATACATGCAATGCTTGATGTAACAAACGGTGGATTGAGGGGGGACGCAAACGAGGTCTGTGCCTCCACGGGACTTGGGCTGGA
>JAOZNG010000188.1 GCA_029933895.1 archaeon | reverse complement strand
GGTGATGTGGTTGCAGGTAACTCCAGTGGCATCTATGGTCTGTTGTCTTTTTCGCTGGTAAGGGAGCGAAGGATTATCCCAGTCTATTTTTCACTCCCTGTTTTCGCAGTTGTGATGTTTATATCCCCCCTGCTGAGCGTGTTTTCTGGGGATGTTCTGGTTATCAGACAGCTGCAGAGCAGTATCTACCACTTCATAGGATTTCTATCGGGTGTTGGTTTATGCTACATATCCCGGAGGAAATCATCGAAGAGGATATTACGGGAGGTGTGAAAAAATGGAAAAAACAGTTACGGGGATTGAGGGGCTTGATTTGATGTTGAATGGTGGATTACCTAAAAACAGGGTTGTCCTGGTTTCTGGCTCCACCGGTGCTGGCAAGACCACCTTTGGGATGCAGTTCATCTATAACGGAATTATAGAGTATAACGAGCCCGGGGTTTATATGACCTTCGAGGAAGACAAACAGCAGATTAAGGAAGATATGCGGGAGCAGGGCATAAACCTTGACGGAGTCAGCGACAGGTTCCGTTTTATCGGGGGGCATATTGCGACCATCCAGCGATTCAAGAAAAAGACTAAAGCAGATGTCAAAGACCTGATTGATGAGGTGGAAGAGGTTGTTCATGAGATAAACGCTAAGCGGGTTGTTCTTGATCCAGTAAACCTGTTTCTTATGTTGTTTGATTCAGAGAATGAACAGAGGGATGCTCTAGCGTTACTAACTGAAAGACTGAAGAAACTAGACTGCACTTCCCTGTTGTTGTGTGAAGTGAAGGAGCAGTCCATGGACATCAGCAGGGAAGGGTTTGAGGAGTTTGTGGCAGACGGAGTAATCACTTTATATAACCTGAGGCAGGGGCAGAGTTTCCTGCAGGGTATTGCTGTGAGGAAGATGAGGGGTATAGATCATCACAGGGAGATCAGGCCGTATGAGATAACAGACAGGGGTATTGTGGTTTACCCGACGCAACCTTGGTTGCCGTCAGAGGGGTAGGGTATGGAGTCTTTAAAAAAGTTTTTGGGTGAGGGTTGTTTCTCTTTACTGGTGGAGTCCTCGCGGGATAGGATGCAGGCTGAGCTGTTTTCTGCCGTGAGATATGTATCTGGTTTTGGCTCAGAGCTTGTTTATGTTTCCACAAACAAGCCCTACATGGCTGTTAAGGAGGGTTTGGAGAGTGATTTTGGCGTGGACACCGGAGGTGTTTATTTCATTGACTGCATTAGTTCATCTCCCTCAGAGGGAAATGCCTTGGATGGTGTGTCTCTTGTCTTGGATACCTCTGACCTCAATAGTTTGCTGATTGAGGTGAGGAAGCAGCTGAACAGGGTAAGGGGTGGTGGTTTCTTGTTCCTTGATGCCGTGCATACCCTATGGATTTATAATAAATCCAGTGTTGTGGCGAGGTTTATGCAATGTGTGGTGGAGAGAGCTTACCGATCCGGAGTGAATGTCGTGTTTTTTATTGTTGACATGGAAGACAAGGATCTGTTGAGGAAGACTGCTCCACTATTTGATCACTTTATCCGGGTGAGATGATGAGGTGGATGAAGGGTGCTGGAGGGCTCTGGTATTCGGTTAAGGGTATGAATAATCGGGTTTCAGGGATAAGACAAGCGATAATAATCCACGGGACATCAATAAATAAAGATGAAAATTAATGGAGTATGCCTCGTTTATCTGTTTCTGATGCAGACGGTTTCGGCATTTGATTTCAATAATAATCTCTCCGAGCTGGAGTTTATTACGCTAGCTACTGCCTTCCTTATCGCGGTTATCATAGTCTTCATTCATTACAGAGAGGTAAAGTCGAGGGATGTAAAACTCTCCTCTGCACAGAGAAAGGTATCATTTGGGATCATAGTGATTGCAGTGATCCTTGTAATTACGGTTATAATAACAGGATTCCAGTACCATAGAGTCCTAGGAGACTCAGTCCTCTACCAATTCAACAGACAGCAGCTGATTCTTGCAAGACAGACGGCGTCATGTATCGAAAACTTTGTTTTGCATATATCATCCTATCTGGAGCTTACTTCAAATGCTATAATGATTTCAACCCAAAACGAGGTTGTAGATAAAGAGCACCTGGTTTTTACATATGAATCCCATAAAAACGACGTCGACAATATATTCGTGCTGAATTCAACAGGCCATTTAATATTCATTCATCCAGAAAACATAAGCGTTGATAAAAACCTTAGTTTCAGGGAATACTTCAGGGAATGCAGGAGAACAGGGAAACCGTACATAAGTGAGGTTTTGCTGGCTGGCGGTGAAAACTATGCTGGTGTGGATAACAGATACAGAAGTATTGTGGTTGCAGTGCCGGTATTTAATTCATCCAATGAATTTGATGGCATACTTGGTGCAACCATCTCTATATCTAAACTTGCTGGGAGATTCATATATCCTGTTGTTTCCGGGGATACAGGATATGCATGGTTGATAGATGATAAAGGCTACTTTCTGGCACATTACAACAGGGATTTTGAAGGAGAGGATGCCTTTGTCGTGCGGCAGAGAACCGAGTCCGAGATTAATTTCCAGAGAGTAAACGATATAATGAGAGATAAGATGATGAAAGGCGAGGAGGGAGTTGGCTGGTATATCTCAGGCTGGCACCGCAACAGAACAGGTGAAATCAAAAAGATTATTGCATATGCGCCAGTGAATCTGGGAGATAAGGTGTGGTCTGTGGCTGTGGTAGCGCCTATGGAAGAGGTCACAGGTACCGTAAACAATTTCTATGCCCAACAACAATACGTTACTATAGCCATTATAGTCGTGATTTTT
>JAOZNG010000187.1 GCA_029933895.1 archaeon | reverse complement strand
CCCGGGGGTAGTCAGTAATACTCTTTACAGTTGGAGCAGTACCAGAGCTCAAGGTTCTCCTTCCACCGGAGGGGCTTTCCGCAGACGGGGCACCGCTTCACCTCCCCTTCGGTGGTCTCCTTCGGTGCCACAGTGAAGGAGGGCTCTGCCCTCCGGCCCCGGGGAGGTTTCTTATAGGTCAGGCTGCTGATGTCCTCCTCTTCCTCCTCCTCAAAAAGATCCAGCTCTCTTCTTCTTGCCCTCCCCCTCCTCTTTCTCACCGGCAGCTCTTCTTCCTCTTCCTCAAAGAGCTTCGGCATTCTACCTCTCTTCCTTCTCGCCGGTCTTTCCTCCTCAAATTCAGCGTATCTCCTCCGTGGCCTTGCTTCCTCCTCAAAGGCCTCTTCCTCCTCAACCGGTTCGCCCTCGAAAACTTCCTCCTCTTCCTCTTCTTCCTCCTCTTCCTCAAGGGAGATTCTACCCTCCCTTCCGCACTTAGGACAGCGGAAGACGACCTCCTTCATCCCCTCCCAGACCTTTACTTGAATTGTGTAGCCGCATCTGCAGGGGACCGGGATCACCTCCTCCTCTTCCTTCTCCACCCCCCCCTCCTCCACCGGAGGTCTTACCGCCGTCTTTTTTCTGCTTCTTGTGGGCATCTCCACCTCTTCCTCCACTATGGCCTCGGGAATTTCATCCTCTTCGGCAGGCCCCTTCTCCACAACGACCACAGCGCCCCTCCTCTTTCTGGGCGCCCCCTCCTTCTTGGGTCTCCTCTCAGCCCTTCTCTTGGGTCTGAAGACCACTTCTTTTTCCTTCTTCACCCCCGGGCCCTTCCCGAACTTCTCCCTCATCCACCGCTCATAGAGTTTCTTTGCCCTCCTCTTCTCCTCTCCCTTCGCCTCCCACCCGCAGATCCAGCATCTTTCAAATGGAGGGGTGAGTCGGTTCTTGCACTGCGGACACTTTATCTCTTCCATGCCAACACCCATGGGATGTATTTTATTAAAACTATTTAAATGATTTTTTCCCCGGGGGGGTTTGACGGAATAAAAACAAACAAAAAAAGAAAAATGGGGGGCCCTGAAGCCCTCCCTGGGCCCCTTTTTGTACCACCTGCGGTTGCACCTCTTCAGTAGAGTATTATTGGATAGTTCGTGAAGGCGTCAAAGGACTCCTCCACGTGGATGTTGTGCTCCGTTGTTATGCTCATGTCCATAACCATGTATCCTGCTTCCACTGCATCTGGTACGTAGAAGTATATTCCTATCTTGTAGAAGGTCATGTATGACCAGCATGTCCAGAGGCCGGGTGCTATCTGCAGCCCATTCGGATTGGGGTAGTTCGAGAGGTTCAGGAAGGGCACGTTCAGGCCGCTGTGGCCATAGTATTCATCGTCTGGTCCGGGGAACCCTGTCAGGTTGGCGGGATTGAATGGGTCCAGCATCATGTCGGCAGGTATATTCTCCGGTATGAGGTCCTGCTCTCTCAGCGGCAGGGGCGGGAGTTCCTGCGGGTTGTCGGGCGTGTACATCCAGCCCATCATGCTCTGGTCAAGGTAGAAGGGTACTCCATCTCCGTCAATATCGTCGTCGGCGGTATAGGGTGTGAGGTCCTCGCCGATTGAGCCGTTGAAGAACCTTATTGTAATGTTGATATTGCTCCACCAGCCCTTCTGGAAGAACTCGCTCCCGGGGTAGCCGTTCTCTATGCCCACAAGGATCTCCATGTAGAAGGGCGTGGAGTAGGAGCCCTTGCTTATGTGGGAGGTGTCAAGCATCCAGCGGAACCCGTAGAAGTCGTGGCCGTTGCCGCCCATGGGGAAGTTTCCGAGGGCGGATATCACGAACTGGCCTCCCTCGCCGAACTGCGGGTAGTGAACGGTGCCGTCAGGGTAGGTTATGGAGTAGAGGGCTATTGCAGTGTCCAGGCGGTCATCGGGGATGGTAGGCCTGGGGTCCCAGTCATCCTCCATCCTGTCTCCATCGGTGTCATCAGAGTTGGGACTGGTATCGTACATGTTCCACCTGTAGAGGGCGGGGTTCACAGGCTTGGGGTTGAACGGGTCAGAATAATCTCCGGGTACTCCCCGGTCCATCCACCCGATAATATCCTCAAGAGTGGTGCCCGGTGGATATTCCATTCCGGGAGACCCGGGGTTGTGGAAGAACCACTGGATGTACGCCTCAAAATCGCTTACAGCGCCCATGTAGTAGAGTACCAGCCACGGGTTCCAGTTGTAGAAACTCATCTTGTAGCCCTCATAATCTATGGCGCCCTTCTCTCTGGCCTTGTCATACCAGAAGACCCAGCCGGAGTACTGTCCCAGTGTGAGCTTGCTGAAGCCGCTGTTCGGGTCGCTGAAGTCTAGATTCGGGTCCTCCTTGTCCGGGATCCATGTGGGTGTGTTCTGTCTGGTTACCTGTTCATATCCCCTCTCGGCCCTGCTGTTCTCGTTTATGGGGCCAGGTCCGAAGAGCTGAAGCTCATCCTGATCAGCTATCTCATCGCGATCTGTGTCGTTGGTGTTGGGGTTCGTCCCAAAAGCGAATGCATAGGTGTAGGCCTCCTGTGGGAAGAAACCGCCGTACTGGAAGAAGAAAAAGAAGAAAGCGTTTATGAAGGCCACCCCACCATCCTGCTCCTCCCCGTTGAGCATTCCGTCCCCATCGTTGTCCTCCCAGTAATCGGGGAGTCCGTCAAAGTCCGAGTCCACAAGAAGACCGCTTGTGGATCCGCCATCTACCCCGAGCTCATTGCCGTCCATGAGACCGTCATTATCGGTATCCCAATCGTTGGGGTCGTATCCGAGTTCGGGCTC
>JAOZNG010000029.1 GCA_029933895.1 archaeon | reverse complement strand
TTACCCGTATTCAGCATATACAGGGTATCAAATAGCGATTTCATTAACAGTAATCTATCCTTCATAGGGATTAGATCGAACATTAACCAATCCTTGATGTTCCATGGAAATGCCTTCACTCTGTTGTCAACTCGCACATAATATGTTCCAAAGGGAATAAACTTTGGAACAACATAAAAGTATTTTTTCATTAACTCCCCCAGGGGTCCACTTTCAAGTCTCGTTATTGCGTGTGGCCCGGTATCTACCCTGTAACCGTTAACCTCATAGGATCTGCAGACAGCACCAACATAACCCTCTTTTTCTAAAATCAAGACCCTTTTCCCCTCCTTTGACAGTGTTAAAGCAGATAATAAACCGCTGATTCCCGCGCCTATCACAATGACGTCATAATCCCTCATTTTAACACCTATTGACCAACCTGATATTTTGTTATCTCTGATTGCACACCCAGAAAATGAACACAACCAAAGCCCAGAAGCGAAGTAACCCCCATAGTAAGTAATCTATCGATCAAAACAATAGTTATGGCTGAACTCAATGCTAATCCCCCCAATAGAAATACTGCGGTCATTGTTGGCTCCACCACACCGAAACCCCCTGGTGGTGAGGGTATTAAACCCGCCGCAATTAAAAATGCTAGTGCTACTATGATCCACATAATGTCTATGTATTCATTAACTGCCAGAACAATCATATAAACCCGTAACACCTCTAAAACCCTAACTGTGACAGTAATAAATAAATTTAGGAGTAATGTAGAGCCAAGACTCATCCTTACGGTAGTGACGTATCGCTTAACTCCCTCATCTATCCTCTCCCTCCATTTTTCCAATCCTTCATGCAGCAGCTTGATTTTTTTAAGTCTGGATATGAGCCAGTGAGTGATGAACAATGATTCATTCTCTTTGATTGAGATATGTACTAATGACAGGAATAAAGTAGAGAAAACGACGACAAAGAAGAGCAGGGGATAAGCAAAGTCTAAAGGCAGTTGTAAATTAAAATAAAGAAGCAAGATTGCGATAATGTTGAGGAGAAGGAAGCTCCCCAGATCAAAAAAGCCACTTGCAATTATGGTTGCAGATCCGATGGATTTTCTGATTTTTGTATATTTGTTCAGGAGGTATAATTTAACTGGCTCTCCACCCAACCGGGCGACGGGGGTGACATTATTCACAGCCAAACCAATCAAGTGAATCAGATAGATGTCTCTAAATTTAACCTTGACATTGGCAGAGTTAATGAAGTTCATCCATCTAACTGCGCCCAATCCAATTATGAGTTGATCTATAACCAAAGCCATAAGGATATAGCCTGGAGTGAGGTGTGTTAATATCTGGTGTATGTTACCAAATCCAGCCTGCCGGATGATGTAAAAGACCATGGCAAAACCTAGGAAGATACTGAAGGATCCGGCCTTGCGTTTTGTTATTGTGCTCATTATCTCTCTATTGCATCTAACAATATGCCGAGATGGGCAGACCCCCATGATTGCTCCTCCATTCCCTCAACGGAACCGAGAATTTATTCTCCAATGCCCCTCTATGCAGGTTATTGTAGGGACAGAATGGGAGCAATCTGCCATCGGGCAATGAATAATGAATCACACACCTCTGCACCCTTTCTAAATCAAAATTCCATGGATCCTGGAAGTGCATGCATCCAATCATTATTGCATTTTTATGGAAAGCGGCTGCAGCATCGAATGTTCCCTCCCTAAGGAGCTGTTGTATCAATTTTCTACGCCCTGAATCATGAATATTCTTTATTGCATCTCTAAGTATGTGGGCAGTGATCTCAAGCTTTGTAGTTTTGGAGTAACCCTTCTGAAGTATGCTCAGAAATTTATCAACATCCACGAGTTCATTTATCGGAGTATAGCTGCCATCGTCATCAGTAATTATATAAGTAGCGACACCACAACAGGGGTGGGTGCTAAGTTTAGTGCTTGGTTCGCGGGTCTCCGCCTCAATAAATCTGGAAATCGGAACCGTAGCAGGCACTGGATAGAAGTATTTTGCCTTTATCTTTCCGTTGGTTTGTTTTTCCACGAGGTCGATGAAGTCATAGGTTGTTATCCTGCCCTTTTTCCTCTCCACATCACTTACTCTACCGCTGAATGAGATCGGTTGAACATTCACAGACGTTATTATGTCAGAATTCTCCACAGCAAATTTTATTATATCCCCCAGCTGATCATCATTTACCCCCTTAACCAATGTAACAACCAATACAACATTTTTTAGACCGATCTCGCGGCAGTTCTCTATCGCCTCGATCTTCGTTTCCAGGAGTTTTCTTCCGCGTAATTTTTTATAAATTTCGTCATCCAAACCATCAAACTGCAGATAAAAGGAGTCTAAGCCGGCATCTTTTAATGCCTTTAGATATTTTCCATCCTCAGCAATTCTAACCCCATTTGTATCCACCATGATGAATAGAAAACCGAGTTCCTTGCCTATTTTCACCAACTCCGGAAGATCATCCCTCATTGTTGGCTCACCACCGGCGAACTGAAATGAGTAACAGGGAACCGATTTATTATTTCTTAAATTCTGTAGCATCTCCTTTATCTGCTCTTTCGTCGGTTCGTAGACATAGCCGACAGAAGCAGCATTTGCAAAGCATACCGGGCATCGCAGATTACAGCGATTGGTCACATCCACGAGACCCAGAACTGTGTGACTTTTATGTTCCTCACATAAACCGCAATCATATGGACATCCCTTTTCCGTCCTTTTAGTTCCTGGATTGCTTATTCCTTCACCATCGTCCTGAAACTTCATAATCCAGTTATAGTGCTCTATGTTGCTCCAGTAAATCTCCTCAAATTCGCCGTGCTCTTCACATGTTTTCCTAATCTTTATCTGCTCATTTTCCTCAAACAATTCTGCATCAATAACCTTCAGGCATTCCGGACAGATGCTTTTTGTTTCATGAACTATTTTTATCATCTTTGTCTAACCTCAAAAACTAAAAATCTTGAATAATGGTGTAATGACCATCAGGGGTATAGCGAGAATTTTCATGGAGAGTGAGAGCATTGATATATACCTCCGTCTTCTCTCCGTGTAATATCCGGGATATGTAAAGGAAACGCAGAGTAAACAAAACAGACCAAACAGGATAAAGAGGGATAGGAATGTGGTATTAACGCCACCTGGATATGCAAGATACGTGAAAAATGCTGTCACCATCCCCAAATTTACTAGGGGTATGATGGAAACAAAAACAGCATTATCTTTTCCGAAAACAATTGGCAATGTCTTCATCCCCACCACCTTATCGCCATCAATATCCTCAACATCTTTTAATATCTCTCTTGCAATCATCAACAGAAAGGTCCCAACGCAAAGATAATATCCGACGATTGGTTTTTCAACAGAGAGGATTGCATATAGAACAAAGAGTGATGCTAACATGAGTGAAACATATATATTCCCCATAAATACCCTTGGTTTCATTATCGAGGTATATAGGCGGTTCAGTATTGTTACCAATATTGCTAGTATCATATACTCCATCCCCAAGAACGAGCTGAATAAAACAAACCCGATGGTGAGGAGCATACCCAATCTTTTTGCATTTATTAATGAAACTTTCCCTGAGGATAGAGGTCTATTTGACCTGTTTATTCTGTCAGTTTGGATATCAAAGACGTCGTTGAAGACATTTACTTGAGATAAAGCACAAAAATATAGTAATGAGATTATCGAAATCTTTATCAGTTCGATTTCGTGTACATATCCCCCCAGTATAATAGCTAAAATAAAGAGTATGCCGTTCTTTACCCTAATTAGTTTTAAATACTCCCTCAACATTGTTATTCCAACCTATCAACTATTACTCCAATGATGCCCACCCAATGATGGCTACACCCGTCAATACTAAAAATATTCCAACGCATCCCTCGATCACGGTCACTACTTGGTCCCTGAAGAACCATGTTCCATATATGCCCAATCCGGTTAAGATCAAACCCAACAAGAGTTCTAGATATCTATTCATTCTGTCACCTCTTTTTATTTTCTTGGAGTGTTAATATCTTAGAAAATATATATATCTATAAATTATATATATCTAAAATAGGGATATATCTTTTATAGGGTGATATTCATGGTGGCGGCATGGAAGGTGATAATATCTGCGGGTGTTATGGGTATCCTGGTAGGTGTCCTATCTGGACTCCCGTATCTGCAGTACCTTAATATTTGTTGTGTATGGATCATTGCAGGAGGGGCATTATCTGCATATCTTCTAAAGAAAAGTGGAAAAATAGGGTTGGTCGACGGCACATTCGCCGGAGCATTTACTGGAGTAACATCCCTCACAGTATCTGCTGCTCTGAATCTTGCCCTGCTATGGTTTCATATAGAATTGCCTTATGGTACAATCTGGCAGTTGGTTGGGGTTAAACCCCCCGGTCTTGGAGAACCCCTTATTGTTATAGCATTCTCGATTGTGTTTATGACCTATATGTTCCTGGGGATAATCCTCGGTGCATGCGGTGGAGCGATCGGAACTATTACTGGATGATATGGGAAATCAACAACTCCACCCTAAAGGGTGGAGTATGAACTTACAAAATCTGATAGTATGGGGCATTCATCTGCGACTTTAAAGACGCAGTACAAGCGAGTTCAGCTCGCTGTACACAAACCCTCTCCGAGTTTGTCGTATTCTGCCGACTTTGTAATAAACAGGAAGTAAATCGCTGATCCTGCTCCGATGATGATTACATCGTATCCCCTTTTCATTATCACCCCGTGCTTATATCGTTATAAAAAGTTTTTAAGCAACTTCAGGAATCTGGGGTGCTTAGCCATCTTCTTTAATGCAACACCCCACTCTCCCTCACTTACTCTGATCAGGTCGTCGCCGTCCAAGAACTTGGCGAGGTAATCCATATCATCGTCCCTGAGTTTCTCCATGAAATATCTCATCCTAAGAATTCTCTCCAGCTGCCTGCCTTTAGATGAGTTCCATTCCAGCTCATATCTCTTGAGTATTCCCAGGTCTTCTAAGTCTATGGTCTCTGCAGCGGTAGAGCCTGCCAGTTTCCCGGCTAACATAGCGTTATGCACCCCTCCAGCGTGGATTGGATTCACCTGTCTCGCCGCATCGCCGACCACCATCAGATTATCTTTGACTAACTCCTTAAGGGAATCTCCCAAAGGGATGCAGCCAACATTAACCTCAAGTATGCTTCCCTTATTTAAGCCCTGTCTTGATTTAATGAATCTGTCAAGGTAATATTTGGCTGTTTTTCCTTTTTCCCCTGAGACCCCGACGCCAACGTTTGCCCTGTCATCATCCTTCGGGAAAACCCATATATATCCTCCCGGAGCTATCTTGTTTCCCGGATAGGCATAAATCATGTCCGGGTCCTCGATCTCTATATCGGACATCTCATATTCAAAGCATGAGTCCATGTCCCGGGGGCGTGTGGTTGTATTGATGCCTGCCTGTCTGGAATTCAACACCATCCGCCGCTATAATAATCCTTGATTTAATATCTCTCTCCTCTCCCTGATGCAGTATTCTGACTCCGGAGATGTATCCCCCCTCAATAGATAATGTGGCGTGTGCGTCGGCTAAAACCTTTGCTCCGTTATGTGAGGCCTCAGCTGCCAGAAATTTATCGAAGATTTTTCTCTCTATTATGTAGCCGGCTGGTTTATCATATCTTATCTCTATTTCGCCTCCGCCGGGGGCGTATACTATTGAGTCATATATCTCTTTGTTTATGAATCTCTTGTTCAATGGAATATCCAGGTCCCTGAAGGCGTCGAGGGTGAGTCCTTCCCCACATCTCTTGGGGGAGCCTGTCTCCCTGTGTTTGTCTACTAGCAGGACCCTTGCTTTTTCTGCCGCAAATTTTGCGGCCGTTGATCCACCAGGTCCAGCGCCGACAACAACTACGTCGTATTCATCCATTGTCCTTTATTCTATCTTGATCAGGCCGGCGGGGCAGACATGTTTACAGATCCGGTATTTAATGCATTTATCATCCATCCTCTCTACTACATCAACTAGGGTTAACGCCCCGTTCGGGCATACCGCCACGCAGCCACTGCATCCGTAGCAATCCTTGATTTCCATCATTTCTTACATATATACCTATTTTTCTTTGTCGATTATTTAATTGGGGAACAGCTCCCTGTGTTATTCTAGAATTTTTGTTAGACTTCTCATGGCATTATATCTTTAATTTCCTATATGATTAACGTACATAAAAATGCTTGAATGTGTTCTTGTTATGGATTTCGGCGGACAGTACTGCCACCTGATAGCTAGAAGAATCAGGGAGCTGGGTGTCTATTCAGAGATTATTCCACCTGCCGCAGACCTGGGAGACTACGGGGATAGATACGAGATCAAGGGATTTATTCTCTCAGGGGGACCGCAGAGTGTCTACGAGAAAGACAGTCAGAGGCTGAGGGAGGAGTTCATGAAGCACATCAGGGATGAAAACATACCCGTCCTGGGCATCTGCTACGGACACCAGGTGATTGCCTTCTACGAAGGAGGGGAGATAGAATCCGGTGGTATGAAGGAATATGGGGTCACAGATATGGTGGTGGATAAATCGGTCAGCATCCTGAAGGGTCTCTCCAGGAAAGAAAAGGTCTGGATGAGCCACTCCGACACTGTTACAGGGATGCCCCCAGGATATGAGATACTGGCGCATACCAGAAACTCCCCTGTTGTTGCCTTCAGACACAGGAAGAAGCAGATCTATGGCGTCCAGTTCCACCCCGAGGTAGTGCACACAGAGAAGGGTGTGCAGGTCTTCAGAAATTATCTCTTCAATATCTGCAAATGCAAGGGCAACTGGGAGATGGGTGATTTCATCGAGGAATCAATCGAAAAAATTAATACAGCTATCGGAGAAAAGAAGGCTGTTATCGCCTTGAGCGGTGGTGTGGATTCAAGCACGGCAGCGGTTCTTGCGCACAGGGCCATAGGGAAACAGCTCACCTCTGTATTCATAGATACTGGGCTTATGAGGAAAAACGAACCTGAATCCATACAGAAAACGTTCACTGAGGATTTCCACCTTAATTTCAGGTTCGTTGACGCCAAGGAGAGGTTCTTCAAGGTCTTGGAGGGTGTATCTGATCCGGAGGAGAAACGCAAAATCATCGGCGAAACCTTTATCAAGGTCTTTGAGGATGTAGCTAGAGAGGTCGGCGCCGACTACCTTATCCAGGGTACCATCTACCCTGATAGGATAGAGAGCGGTTTAAAGGATGCTGCTACGATAAAGACACACCACAACGTCGGCGGACTGCCTGAGGTTCTGGGCATAGAGATAGTGGAGCCGCTACAGGACCTGTACAAGGATGAGGTCCGTGAGGTTGCCAGAAAACTCGGTCTCCCCGAGGAGATATCTGAGAGACATCCCTTCCCGGGGCCGGGGCTTGCTATCAGGGTTATCGGGGAGGTAACCCGGGAGTCTGTTGCTATAGTGAAGGAGGCTGATGCTATAGTGAAGGAGGAGATAAAGAGTGCTGGATTGGAGAAGGGTCTCTGGCAGTTTTTCGCCGTGCTCCTCTCAATTAAGACTGTTGGCGTGCAGGGTGATGTGAGGACCTACAGGAATACTGTTGCTTTAAGGATTGTGGAGAGTGTGGACGGGATGACCGCCAACTTCGCTGAGATTCCGTATGTTGTTCTGGAGAGAATCTCTACCAGGATAACGAATGAAATACCTGAGGTCAACAGGGTGGTATATGACTTAACCCATAAGCCTCCTGGAACCATAGAGTGGGAGTAGGTAATTAGGAACTTTGGAGTTGTCCGCCAACTGAACCGCAAGCGAGTTAGGTGTTAGCTATAAGACGATCCGGAGAAGATATATGTTCTTCAGGGAGGGGATTGCAGAGTACCTGGACAGTAACTTCAGCAAACCAAGCGGGTAGCTGGAGATTGATGAAACCTGTTTTAGCTGTGAGAGGAAGGGTAAGCGGGGGCGTGGAGCATTAAACAAAGTCGTTGTTTTCGGCATACTGGAACGCAACGGAAAGGTTTACAAACCGTTGTCCCAGATGTTTCAGCTGAAACACCTATGGCGGGGATCAAGGCCAAACCCGGGAAGGGGTCCGTGTTCTACACCGACGACTTCAAGAGCTGCAAGAGCCTGAAACACTACGGGAAACACAGCAAGATAAAGAAGACCAAGGCGTATGCAATAGGACGAACACACATCAACGGCATAGAAGGCTTCTGGTCATTTACAAAAGAAAGATTCCACAGGTACAATGAATTCCATAGGAATTCATGTACACAAATTGCAGAGCAATTTGTTGTATCACGGCATACACAAAGACAACTACTATCTCTACCTGAAAGAGATGGAGTTTCGGTTCAACAACCGAAACTCTGACATATTCAGGGAGATGTTCGAAATAATTTATAGGTGATTTGGTACAGATTTTGAGTAATCACCTTTTTTTTTGTTATATCCTGTAATAAATCGATGCATTATTATCTCACTTGAATACTAGGGCTTTTATTGTCCCACCATTTAACAGGTTTGTTTCCCTCCTCTTATATGGTATCTGTGTTCCGTATTCTCCGTAGAGGAATGAGGTCATGAATGGGCAGAGTATTTTTTTGGTTTTCTCTTCTAGGGCTTTGAAATCGAAGTTCATCCACAGTTCTCTTATAACGCAAGAGTTTATTATCAAAGCCTTTGGTTTTTTATGTTTTTTTCTTAGTCTATCGTAGACCTTTAATTGTTTGTTTTTTGTTGTGTTTCCCCTCTTCAAGATTGTTCCTTTGGGCTTATATGTCTGGATTATTATATGGCTTTTTTGAGTGTTGTTTTTGTTCACTTCAAAGACAAATAGGGGCTCAACAAGTTTATCCCTTGTCTCTGCACCCAAGAGCAGGGTCCCTGTTCTTAGGCACGCTTCATAGAGTACTTCATTTATGTCCAATATTTTTTTCAACATATCCATTGCGTTTTGTTTTTTTGTGAGCGCCATTATCTTATTGAGCATGTAGGGTCTTATGTGTTGTATCCTGCAGTATTCGTCTACTGCTGGTTTGTTGTTTATCTCGTATATGTGTAGTTCATCTGCTTTGGTTATCTGGAATTCAAGGTCGCTGTTTTCGTCTAGCTGGAATCCACTGTCCATGTAGAATTCTGTTTCTATTCCTTTGATTAATGCGTATACTATGGCTTCTTCAGAGATTCCTTGTTTTGTGGTCACGATGGGTTTAGGAGCGGATACACCTCCTGCTATCTGGGTTTTGGGGTTTTTTTCTTGCACTCGACGTAGGATGTAGTCAAGTTTCATACAGTCTGTCAGATAGTTTGCGCTGTATGTTATGCAGAGCTCCCACCCTTGCAATCTTCCTGCTATGTTCTCTGCGGTCTCATCCAGGTTATCGTAGTTTATTTCTTCCGTGAACACCTCTACCTCGAAGTCTCCAGAGAGCACTCCATAAACGAAGGCGTCTTGCACGAACCCTTCTTGGGTTGCTGTGCCATCCACCTTCACTCCCAGAAACGGCGTATCCACCTCATTGATTAATTCCTTGAAATATCTCTCAGAAGTTTTCTCATCACGAACCGAACAATGCACTAGAACAAGCCTTGTATCCGAGCAGGATTCGATGAATTCATTAACCTCATCCACATCCAGTTCATCCTTCCCTTGGACTAATGTTTTGAGCTCCATCTTTTGTTATTTAAACAAGAGAGCTTTTATTACTCCACTGTGTACTAGGTTTCTGTTTTCTTCATAGGGCAGTTCAGTGCCTATCTCTATGAAAACGTGTGATATCATTATGGGGCAGCTGAATTCTCTGATTTTTTCTTCAAGTGCTTTATAGTTGAAGTTATACCAGAAGGCTCGCATACCACAGGAGCATATCAGGATTCCTTTTGGATTAGGTATTCTCTCTAGGAGGTTGTCGTATACCCTTAATTGCTCTTCAGGATTATTCTTTAGTTTCCTTAGTTTAGTCCCCTTAGTTTTATAGGATTGTGTGAGAATATATCTTCCCCCTTTCTCATCCACTTCAAGCACATTCACTATCTCTGGTTTTCCCCTAATGAATTCAGTACCAAGTGGTTTTACCATGGCATTGCGTATTCCCGTGTATAGGGTTTCACTTGCCTGTGAGAGATTTCTAAATAGTTTCACTACGTTGGAATTAGAATTCAGTTTTTGAAGCATGTTTATGAAGTATGGTCGCATATGAACTATTCTGCAGTATTCCTCACACGCCTTTCTATCATCTATTCCGTGGATAAGGTATTCATCTGAGTTAGTGATAGTGTATTCTCTTTCACTTGCTCTATCGAATTGAAATCCGGAGTCCATATGAAACTCGTGTTCAGCTTCTTTCAAGCAGGCGAAAACTATTTTATCATCAGATTTACCCTCTGGTGTGAATACAATAGGGGGTGGGGCGGAACCGTTGCCCCAGATCTGGAGTTTAGGGTATCCTGTCTGAATCCTCCTTAATATCGCGTCTATGTGAACGCTTTTATTTAAGTAATTTGCTGGATGGATCAGGCATAAGTCAGAATCCTTTAGTTTCATTGTTATGTTTTCTGCGGTCTCATCTACATTATCGTAATTTATCTTCTCGTGGTGTACCTCTACTTTAAAGTCACCGCATAAAACAGCGAAAGCGACCACATCCTCTGAATAGCCTTCTTTAGTTGCGGTTCCAATAACCTTAGTGCCTATGAAGGGTGTCTTGAGTTCCTCTATGAGTTCATCTACGTAGTCGGAGAAGATGTGTTCGTCCTTCAGAGAGGAGTGTATCAGAACAAGCTTCGCCTCCCTGCAGGAATCAATGAACTCCTTAACCTCTTCTACGTTTA
>JAOZNG010000186.1 GCA_029933895.1 archaeon | reverse complement strand
TTTCGCGAGAGCACTTAACGGTTTCCTGGGTGATGAGACCGGCTTGAGGAAATACGGGGTCACAGAATCCGGGATTGCCCTGAACATAGACAGGTCAGTGAAGAAGGTAAGACCCTTTATATCTGCAGCAGTAATACGGAACCTCTCCCTGAACGAGAAGCGCCTGGTTTCCCTGATGAACCTGCAGGAGAAGTTACATGTCACCCATGGCAGGCACAGGAAGAAGGTAGCGATTGGGGTGCACGACATGGGAGAGATAGATGGACCCTACACCTACAAGGCAGTCAAGCCCGACGGCATAAAATTCATGCCCCTGGGCATGACTGAGGAACTGACTCCAAGGGAAATCCTGGAGAAACACCCTAAGGGTAGAGAGTATGCATGGACCCTGGATGGATTAAGCAGGTATCCT
Source organism: archaeon (assembly GCA_029933895.1). Classification (GTDB taxonomy): domain Archaea; phylum Altiarchaeota; class Altiarchaeia; order IMC4; family QMZM01; genus EX4484-2. The sequence continues at coordinate 2,405 of JAOZNG010000186.1, read as the reverse complement.
GTCATAGTGGATAAAAGCAATAACGTCCTGTCTTTCCCCCCTATAATAAATGGAGAGCTTACTAGGATAAAAGATTCCACCAGCGACGTATTTATTGATGTCACAGGGCTTGATGATTTAGCCGTGGATCAGGCGCTGAACATTATCGTAACCTCCATAGCGGACAGGGGAGGTGATATTGAATCAGTGGAGCTGGTTAGTGCTTAGTTTTTCTTTCCAACCTCCTCTCCCTGGTCGATTGAATAATCACTGCCTGAATCCTCCTCCTCTTTACTGAATGTCTTATAGTATAGTGAAGCCAGAGGCTCAAGCAGGAAATCCATAAACCCCAGGGCTATGCCAAAGACGGAGGAGAGTATAACCACAAGGAATAAAAGAAAGAGGATGCCTAATAACGCCAGGGCTGCGATAGCCGCCAGCGTGGAAACCAGGTTCATATCTATCCTCTCGGAATGTACCTGCTCAGTCTCCCGGCAAGGTTTGATAACGGCATGGACTGCAGCCACACGTCACCTGGACCCTTCAGTGTAGCCAGGAAAAGGCCTTCCCCTCCAAAGAATATGTTCTTGACTCCCTTAACCCTGGTCACATCAAACTCCACAGAGGGTTCAAACATACCAATATAGCCTGGATCCACTTTCAGCATCTGCCCCCCCTTAAGGGTGTATTTCGTTATCTCTCCTGCAATCTCTATGAACACAGTTCCCGGACCCGATAACCTTTGCATAATGAATCCTTCCCCCCCAAAGAGGCCTGCACCCAGTTTTTTCCTGAAGTGCATTTCCATACCCACCGTTGATTCAGCGCACATGAAGGCGTCTCTCTGGGCTATTATGTTCTCCCCCTCATTTAATTCCATGGGAATAATCTTTCCCGGGAACTCGTTGGCGAAGGATATCATTCCAGTGCCTTTGTTGCAGGTGTAGGTTGCCATGAAAAGGGATTCTCCGGCAAACATCCTGCCAAGGCCTTTCATGATTCCGCCCCTGGTGTTGGTCTCCATGTCCATGTTGGGGGACATCCAGGCCATGCCCCCAGCTTCCGTGTAAACAGATTCACCCTCCTCAAGCTCAATATCCACCACCTGCAGTGTTGTTCCCCTGATATTGTATTTCATCCACTCCTACCTCCATTACAACATATCCGCTATGACAATGTATCTGAAGTCTTCACCTTTATAGCATATGCAGGCACCATATAAACCGTATATTACAGCTGCTAGACCTGCTGGAATCAGGAGCAGGTAGAGTATGAAGCCGAAGCCGAGGGTCGCAATACCTAGGACAAAAAACACTATGCTAGCGATGAAACCCAACACCGTTATCGCTATCTGGTACACCAGAGCCTGTTTGGCCTGGAAACCAATGTACTCTGATTCATCCTTCTTTATCAGCCAAATAATCAATGGTACAACAATGGTGATGAGTATGCCGGCATGTGCTATAGCAGCCATAAGCGCTTCATCGCTGCCCTCCTTTACTCTAGGGTTGCTGGAGGGCTTTCCCATCTCAGAACCCGTGCCCGCATTTTTTCCAATCATCATCTCCTACCTCCTGTATCCTATTTAGAAGAGCTAGACTAAAAATCAGGTGTTTATAAAAGGTATAAAAGGCAATATTTAATGAAATGAAAATTAGGAGGGTCGAAACCCGCTCCTTTGCTGTATCAAGAAGAGCCGAGAAGATAGCTGAGCTGGGGGCAGTAGAGGACTCGCCTGTAGGCTCCCTTAAGAGAGCGATAACCCATGAGGAGGTGAAGCTGAGAAAATCCTACAGGCCTCTGGCAAGACTTAAGATATCCCATCAGGAGGAAGAGAAAAAAGGCTTAATAGCTACTGAGACGATCTACAAGATCAGGGACAACTACTTCTATGTTGATCTGACAACAGCAGACATGTATCATTTCCCATCCAAAATCCCGCTCCATTCTGTGAGGGTGGACACCTATGACCTACTGAGGAAGATAATAGACCTCCCCCGTAAATCAATAAGTACGCTGGGGCAGTTGATGGTGAATGACTGGATATTCTATGATGAACTCGACATGGAATCCGTGTTGGATCTAGAGCACCTCGCTTTAGTTAAATCATTCAGGCCCTCCCTCAAGGTGTTACTGGCTACTCTCTGGCAGGAATTCAGCTCAAAGGATGAGAAAATTCTTGTGAAGAGGAGGGTGAAATTCAACTACGATTTCCCGTTGTTCAGGGATGATGGCTGGGATCTTTCATCTCACCTGAGGGAGACGAAAATCGTGGTCGAGGGATATGATAGAGACAAAATCAGGTACTCTATAGACAAAATAAGCGAGGTTCTTGGTTTATTGTTTAACGGTAAAGTTGAGCTGGAGGGTATTGCATTACTGCCTTATCTCCAGGGTGTGAGGGAGAAGAGCAAGCAACACATGAT
>JAOZNG010000185.1 GCA_029933895.1 archaeon | reverse complement strand
GGAGGATTGTCCAGGACCTCAAAGGCATTGGGTATGTAGGTGTAATTCTTCTGAGCGAATCCAGAGGAGTCATAGACTCTGAGACGAATGTCGTAATATCCCACGGGTACGGTATATGGCAGGAAGATTACGATTTTTATGGTGGTGAAGTTGACAGGATCCTGACTGAAAATCCAGTCGGCTGGATACCAGCGATCGCTGTTATTTAGACGATACTCAACAGTGACAGACATGTTATATGCGTTATCATAGTTATCTTTAACATGTAGAAACATTTCGCTGGTCCTTCCTCTGTATATACGTTCTGGCAGTTCCATTCTCGTGAGCTGTGGGGGAGTATTTAGAGGGGTTAAAAGCTCCAGGAAGTGGAGTGTTACATTAAATATCTCCGTTTCAACAGTAGAAACATTGAGAATACGTTCTCCATAGTTACAGAAAATCATCATCCGGCTGCTCTCATGGTTTCTGTTAATATTAGTGGCTTCTACAAATTCACAGTACTCCCAGAGATGTTGTTCAGAAATGCCCAGAAGAATAGTATTTATAAAAAATGTAGAGATATTGTCACAGGTATTCGTTTGAGCGAGGTTAAAGGGTTCAGAATTGCTCTTCACGACAAAAAAATGGCTTATGTGAGTCGTAGTAGACGTCACACTAAAAACGGCATCCATATAACCATCGCTGTCAATGTCCGAATTTACATACACATCCATAATCATTGCAGGGCCCTCAATCTTTGGGCTCTTGAGAGCGGCATATTGAAAAGTTGTAGGTGGAGGTGTATAATCACCGTCATACCTTTTGTTTGTGGTTATCCATGCCTGCTCTTGGGCGATAAAGTCGTCCAGATCATCATTGTTCCAATGAAAAATGTTGAAGAAAGTTATTGTACCCCAGATATCACTTGGAGGTGGACAGGAGAATGAGAAGTTTTGAAGCAGAGAAACATTATACTCGCCTGAGACAAACCTAAAGTTGTAAATTCCAATTATTTGTGGTAGCGTTGTATAATCGTAGAATACGATGTCAGGAAGTATATCATTATCCAGCTGTACAAAGAACAATTTCGTAGGTTCCTCAATGAAACTCACGTAGTAGTCATAATAACTCTCCGGTTGCCATGTTAACTTCACGTCCACTTCTGAAGTAAAATCACTTCTTCCCGATAGCCCACTCAGATTAAGTATAAAATATGCGTTAATTTTACCTTTTATGTGGGTTATATTCTGGTCATCGTTATATATATCTGTGACCTCTTTAGCTATATAGACAATGTCCTTTTTACCATCAAAATTCACATCATCTACCATTAAATTATACAAGTTTATGCTCTGAGGTACTTGTGTTAGAGTGATATCGGGATGTTCACCTGAGATATTTAAATCACAATATATAACGGTTTGAGATGGAAAATCCTTGCCATATACAATAGACAGGCTACCATTAGAGTAAATATTGTAGTATATATGATAAACATAGTCACTTGCATATCGGTGAATGTGATCCCTCAAGGTGTTAGCGTGGTAGGCTAGGACAATAACATCGTCATAAGAATCACGATTTACATCAGTTATTTTCAATCCATACCTAGAAAGATAATAATCCCCTTTCCCTTTTGCTTTAATATATTCATTACCCTTATGCCTTGTCCTAATCCATTCTGTGATTACTGAATCGTATGTCATGTTCCTTGCACCCAATATCAGAACATCATAATTAGTCGTATTGATCCTTCTTAATCCCCTCTCATAAAAATCAAGGTATATATATACTCCAAATGAGAAAGTGTATCCGTTGTGCTCTGCGCCTGTCTTTATGATAAAAAGATCAGCGTAATTGTTACGATTAAAGAATCCAATATGAGGGAGGGAGTACGAGCTGAAGTAGAAATCATCACCTATAGTAAGGTTCCTCACATAACGTAGAGGCAGGGGGGATCCCGCATCGTGGATATAGCTGATGTTGTAGGTGTAATCCTCTCCCGACAGAATCTCCTTGGGGCCGTCCATCTGGTTTGAAGGCGTGTACTGGTATTCTTGTGAGGCGGAAGGGCTTGGTGCGGAAAATGACCCGGCTATAATTATGGTCAGTATAAAAAAGCACACCTTATTCATATGGTGATTGCCCTTCATATTTCCACCAAAAATAGTTAAAAGAGAGGGGCTATATAAACGTTCCCCTCTCCTCTGAGGGTTTCCTTTCTCACTTAGAGGGCATGTCCCATTGATTTGTATATGTCCCTGTGCTACCGGTTAGCAAAACATTATCAGAGCAGTCCTTGAATACGTAATCTATAGACATCTCAAAGGTTATTGTTTTCCCACTGTGTTGTGAGTTTATATATACCGTCAGAAGTGGGTCAACACCTGTTCCCACTGGATATGTCGCCACAACAGGATTGCTACTAGCTATAACATTATTGTTGCTGTCAACAGCTCTAAATCGGTAGGTCACAGTGACTTTTGTTGCCCCTGATGGAGCATTGGCTGTAGAAACCGATGTTGACATAGTTGCCCCATAGTAGTTAGGTAAATCGCTTTGAGTGTCAGGCTCCTTAAATGATATAAAGCGTACAACTGCGGTGGGTGGATTAACATTATTGTTCACGCCCAAGAACCCTAGGTGCCCCACTACATATGTTGCCTCCACTGAACGTTTGAAAAACTTTGCTCTCATAACGGCGCCATTAAAGGCGGGATCTCCGATCAAGGGGAGTCTACAGGGGAGATATCCGGATGGTGGGTTAAGAAGCTCTACTTCAAGCATGTCTCCATCGCTGTAGCTGGAGAGGTCGACTGCTGGTGTGAAGGAGACCATGCCG
>JAOZNG010000184.1 GCA_029933895.1 archaeon | reverse complement strand
GGGCAATATTGACGCAGGCTACTTCATGGAATAACGTGGAGAAGGCGTTAGCTAACCTGAGAGAGGATAATCTTTTAACACCTGAGGCCTTACATGATGTGGATTTTGATGTGCTGTGCCAGAGGATTAAACCCGCAGGCTACTTTAACTCTAAGGCAAGGAAACTCCGGGCTTTCATGGAATTTCTTCACAACGGGTTCAGGGGGTGTCTGGATTCGCTTTTCCAGCTTCCTGTTCCTGAGCTGAGGGACAGGCTTCTTTCGGTCTATGGTATCGGTCCGGAGACAGCGGACTCTATTATATTATATGCAGCTCATAAGCCTTCCTTTGTTGTGGACGCTTATACGAAAAGGGTTTTTTTTAGGCTGGGTTTAGTGGATGATTCAATAGGCTACGATAAACTCAAGGATTTTTTCGAGCTGAATCTTCCCCGAGATGTTGCACTCTATAAGGAGTATCATGCCTTGATTGTTGTGTTGGGGAAGACTTATTGCAGGAGAAACAATCCCTTGTGTGGTGAATGCCCCCTGAAGAGCGTGTGCAGGTTTAGTTGATGTCTGCTTTTCAGGGTCATCCCTGTAGATTATCATATGGGGGCGTTAACAAAACCCTGCATATTCGCAAACGTTATCGGAATTGCTTTTAATGCATGAATTCCGAGATGCCTCAACGGGTTCAATTCTTAACTAGTTTGATTAATATGCTGGATAAATGCAGTGCCTAACCTTTCCCTGTGAAGTATTTGTTTATTCAGGATAGCCTTAAGAATTAATGTGGGGACGGGTCAGGATTACCTTAAAACTGGGGAGGAGGTGTCCCCCTCCGCGGTTTAGAAATGCTCCCTCCGGGAATAGCTCGCTGAAGGATGAGATACTAGAGGGGGAGTGCTTGTTTATGTTTCTCTGCCATAGTTTTCTGGTGTTCTGTCTCCATAGCCTGTTTTATCAGGGTTGCCTCCAAATTCAGGAGTTCCTGCACGACTTCGTTTTCTGTGTCCAGTGTGTATAGTCTGGTCTTGCCGTATCTCCTGGTTTCTTTTGCTACACCGAACCCCTCTACCTTTCCCCAGTATTTGAATAGCGCTCCCCGGGATATGCCTGCTCCCCGGGCTATATCTGTTTTAGAGTAGTCCATTCCCTTGTTGTCTATAAGGAAGTCTATGATTCTCGTGCCTGGATTGTCTCCCATAAATTGTATTAATAGCGATTCTTCCATATTGTCCACCTTCAGCAGGTATAACTATTTACATTTTAAAGTATTTAAATGTTTACGTTCAAAGTGTATTATGGTGGACTATTGTGTGGACTGATGAGGAGATTAAGGGAAAGGTATTGCATAAGTTGACTCGTAGGGGTAAGTTCCAGCACAGCCACACATCCATCGATAATCTGCCGAAGGGTTTTCCTGCTCATGAGAGAAAAAGAGTCAAGAAACTGGTTAATGAGATGAGGAGAGAAGAGTTACTGCTTTCCAAGCCAACATCCTATGGCAGGGAAGTCTCAATAAATCTAGGGAAAAAAGATGAAGTGTACAGATTGATTGAAGTATTTCTGAAAAAGAGATAATACTCCCGTCGAGAACAGCTCAACGGATTCAACCCCCAACCAGTTTGATTAATATGCTGGATAAATGTAGTGCCTAACCTTTCCCTGTGAAGTATTTGTTTATTCAGGATAGCCTTAAGAATTAATGTGGGGATGGGCCAGGGTTACCTTAAAACTGGGGAGGAGGTGTCCCCCTCCGCGGTTTAGAAATGCTCCCGCCGGGATTCGAACCCGGGTCACCGGCTCGAAAGGCCGGAATGATTGGCCGGACTACACTACAGGAGCAGAAAGATAACATGATATGATATGGATTTCATCAACTTAAATAAATCCCAGTTGATTGGTTTAAAATCCCTGCATACCATAAAATAACCATGGCTAGAGTTGGGGTGGTGGATACAACCTTTGCGCGGGTGGATATGGGATCCATTGCAGTGGATGAACTGAAGAGGAATATTGCTGCCACGGTTGTTAGATGCACTGTTCCCGGAGTCAAGGACCTGCCTGTTGCAGCGAAGAAGCTGCTTGAAGAGGAAGACTGCGATATGGTGATGGCCCTTGGTATGCCCGGCATGGAAGAAATCGATAAAATATGTGCTCATGAAGCCTCCACCGGATTGATTCAGGCTCAATTGATGACAAACAAACACATAATCGAGGTCTTCGTACACATGGATGAAGCAGAAACAGAGAAAGAACTCTACCAGCTAACAGAGAACAGAATCCGGTCGCATGCACACAACGTAATCAATCTGCTGCTTTATCCGGAGAGACTGGTAAAGGACGCTGGGATGGGGAAGAGACAGGGATACAGAGATGAAGGACCTATAAGGCAATAGAAGATGAAAGCTAGGAGATACAGCAACCAGAGCAAGGAACAGATTATAGGACACCTCAGCAATATCCTGAACGAGAAAGTGAGATATACCTTAACCGTTGACCCCCTTGGAATCTGCTACACCCTGAAAGAATCACAGGTGAGGAAAAAGAAACCACCATCCAGTAAGAAGATAAAGCTGAGGGAAGACCAGAAGTGGATGAGCAAAAAACAGAGGAAGAAAAGCAACACCAAGAAAAGAATCAAACCAAAAATCAGAACAGTGAAGAAAGGTCGTACCGTGAAACTGCAGGGAAGAGTCTACTGAACACTGCAACTAAATCCTTTAACAGTTAATCCAACACCCCCGAATCCAGTTCCCTCCTTGAGAATCACTATACAGCGAGAAGAGTCTTAAATCCCTAAATTCCCAGCACCTTAGGCACCATGATCCCTAACTTCTCAAATATCTTCCT
>JAOZNG010000028.1:10217-10974 GCA_029933895.1 archaeon | reverse complement strand
CGCAGATGAATGCCCCACACTATCCGGCTTTGTAAGTTCATACTCCCCCCTTCATGGTGGAGTTGTTGATTTCCCCGAAAGCCCCATACCCCAAAAAATAGATCTATTCACTCCAGTAAGGCTTCTTTACATAGTTGAAGGCGGAGACCGCTGCTATAGCACCCTCCCCTACTGCAGTGGTCACCTGCAGAACCCCTCCGGTAACGTCTCCCGCAGCGTAAACACCCTGAACGTTTGTTCTCTGGCTCCTATCCACGACAACATATCCTCTCCCGTCCACCTCTACGCCAGCCTCCCTAGCGACTAATGTGGAGGGGATATAGCCTACTGCTATGAAGACTCCATCAACCTCCAGTTCCCTCACCTGATTTATCTTGTTGTCTTCTATGATTATGGACTTCACCATGGAGTCGCCTTTAATCTCCCTGACCACAGTGTTGTACAGAATCACCACGCCCTTCCTCACAAGCTGTTCCTGTCTGATATGCTCAGCCCTCAAAGCGTCTCTCCGGTGTATGAGGTAGACCCTGGATGATGTCTCAGCCAGAGTTAATGCCTCGTCAACAGCAGAGTTTCCTCCGCCGACAACAGCCACCTTCCTGTTCCTATAGAATGGTGCGTCGCAGGTAGCGCAGAAGCTGACTCCCCTGCCGATGAAAACATCCTCGCCCTTGATTTCAAGTCTTCTGTGCTCTGTACCAGTGGCTATGATAAGCGTCTTCGTCTTGTATCTGTTTTTTCTGGTAAAGACCTCCTT
>JAOZNG010000028.1:0-10207 GCA_029933895.1 archaeon | reverse complement strand
ATCCTGGAGGATTCCAACATCAAGGTTCTCCAGCTGCCTTCTTAGTTTTTCACTGAAATCCATGCCAGATATTGACTTAAAGCCTGGGTAGTTCTCCAGGTGCATGGCGTTAGCTATGTATCCGCCGATAACGCCCTTCTCGATCAACAAAACATCCAGGCCGCTTCTTTTGGCATAAATCGCTGCCGTAGCACCAGCAGGCCCCCCTCCAATAATCACCACGTCATGAACCATCCTAGATAAATAGATGGTATCAGCCTAGATAAATGGATGACATTAACGGGGAAGAGATACTCTTATCTCCTGTATACCTCATCTATTAATTCCAGGTATGTGGCGCTGCTCCAGGCCTGCATACCGCAGCCACAGGACTCTTGCATAGCAGCGGAACTTATCTCTGAATGATGCCCCAACATCCCATCCCAGAGTATATCCTTCGTGGAGGCCTCTATTATCCCGTCTATGTATCTCCTGAATTTTTCCCTCTCTGTCATGTATAAAACAAGAGCCGCCATATTGTTCAGGAAAAACCAGGAATCCCCTCTATGGTAGCTGTCGGGTCTCTCACCAGTATGATTCTCCATAAACAATTCACTGGATTTGTCGATTGAGGATAGACCACCCCAGCTAAGCCACAGTCTGGAGAGTATATTCCGGAAACACTTAATCCACTCCCCCCTGGAGAGGAGTTCAGGGTAAACATAGGCTGCGATAAAGATGTTGGGTCTGGCTGTTGAATCATCCACCCCATCCCATAACACATTTTTCTTCCAGAAGTGCTCCCTCACTCTCCCGGATAAATCCTTCTCCAGGAGATTGAAGAGATTCGATGACTTCTCCCCCTTCTTTAACCTGGTTAACCTGCAGCCCAGAGCATACATACGCAACAACATAGACTGAATCTCTATCCTGTAACCTGATCTTCCATCACCCCTGCATACAGTGTCCATCCACGTCTCCCCCGCTCCGTTCATCAAGAACACGTCTCTGATGTAGTTTTCCTTTATCCGAGAGATGCTTTCCATGAACCGCTCCAGTACATGATCCCTCTCCTCCAGAGTGAACTCACCGAAACATTCATCTATTCGCTTAAACAACCAGCCAACGGAGTCAGCATTCGTTTTTGAATCATCCCCCACAATGTTGGGGACCCTGCCGTCCTCCTGCAGCCTGTCCAGATAGCTGTAAATAATTCTTTTCTTGTCAACAGGGGAGAGGTTTTTCATGGAGAGAAGCTCATCCCGGCTCCATATCTGGAAAAACCACGGCAGACCGGCGTGTATCCGTCCATCCACCGTCAACTGGTCTAGGGAAAGCCTGCAGGCGTTGTAGGCGAAAAACACATCACCCTTAAGCTCTCTGCCACCGATCGTTTCCTTCACATGCCTTCTATACTTATTCTCCAGCTTCCTGAGGTTGTTGTAGACGTAATCCGCCTCACTTAAGGCCTTCTTCTTGTTTGGGGAGCATGAAACCACTAGATTCTTAGCCCTTATCCTGGCAAGGTCATATACGGTCAATTCCACTGGAGGGGAATCCCTCTCCCGGTCCAGTTCATAACTCACAGACCTCCACTGGGATACCTCGTCATAATCCAGCCTGCCGGCTTTGATTGCGATATAGAGCCTGTATCCCATTCCTCCAGACTCCGGATTCTCTCTGCTATACTCTACCAGAAGTTTACCGTCTTTTTCAGATAGCACATAGAATCCGCTGAAGGCATCTGGCTCGTAGGAAGGCCTCACGTCGAGACATAGTTTTACTGGCTCCGTTTTCCTGAGCCTGTAGACAAGGGAGTTAAGATTGGAGGGCATGAAAAAAACCTCCCTGTTTCCTGTTATGTCCCTCCCCACCCTGTAGAATTCGTTGACAACCTTCCTCACCCGGAAATCCCTGTCGGGTCTCAATTCAGCTAAAACCCGATACAGTGAATTATTGATTGGAAAGAATACCCCCATGTACCGGCTTTCTCTACCCAGAGAGGGTTGGTTGGGGAGGTAAGTGTATCCCAGCCTATGGTTTGTTAAAAGGAAAAAGGTTTCTTTATTGGTTTCCTTGGATATTGTTTTTCCCCCTATTTTGTGGACAAGCTGCATTGTTTAGCATTCTTTGAACTTTATGTATAGGCTTTATTAACCGCTGCGTTATGGGCCATGACATAGTTTTTTATCAAAACATTCCATTCCACAAGAGAGATTATATTATGCGCCTCCATCTTGTTTTCCACTCTCTGGTTCACTTTAAGCTTTGAGTACTCATATAGGCATTTGTAGAGGTTATCTATTTTGTTTTCATGGCTCCTGTTGAACATTTCAATAATGAACACTCCCCGGTTGACCCTGCTCTTGTTCTGCATCAGATATCTTCCGAAACCAGAGTAGTCTGTGGTAACGGAGGCAACGCCTAAAGCAGCTGTCTCCATGGGCGTGTATCCCCATGGCTCATAGTATGAAGGGAAAACCCCCAGATGTGATCCCAGTATTGCTTCATTGTAGTTTAAATCAAGGAGGTTATCTGCCCCGGTAAGGTATATCGGATAAAAAATCACCTTAACCCTGTCTTCCTTCCTGTTCAAGAGACCGTATCTCCTGAAATAAGACAGTATCAGGTCTTTATCCTCATCCAGCAGGTCGTGGGTGCATAGTGGCGGAGTTCCCTCCTTGAGGAACCTGCGCACCTTCTTCTTTGTTTCAAAAATCAGTTTATCGCTGAATATGTTGCCTGTTGAAATAGATTTCCCGGATATCAGGTTCCTTATAATCCTCCTCTCAATATCATCCAGGCTATCCTCTATAGAGTCCTTCACATCCTCAAAATATGCCCTATTATGCGTGATTTCAGGTTTTATCCTTATAGTGCTCCTCGGAACCCAGAAAAATGCAACAATAGTCTTCCTTGAGTTCTTCCTCTTAAGCTCCCTGTTTAGCCTAGACAATGCCTCAATGAAGACATCAAACCCTTTGTTGTGGAATTCATATCTCCCTGTGGTGAAATAAATCAATGTGTTATCGAGGTCGAAGGAGTAGTATGGGAAGAAATAGTACTCCAGAAATCTCTTTATCTTCTCCCTGTATAGGATATGATCCAGCGAAATCTGCTCAAATGAGGGATAATCATGTATACTGAATCCGTTATAAAGTAACAGGTCCGGCTTTTTTTTTAGGAAGTTCTCCACCTGCATGGAGGTTATCTCGCTTACTGTGGTAAATACGTCACAGACGTGAGCTGACACCCGCTCCACCTGATGTTTCGGGTGAACATTGAAGTTATATGCCTCCTTTTCTGGATCAATCTTATCTATCTCGTTATATAGCTCTACGTTATTTCCCGCCATAGCCCTTCCAAGCATGGTCCCGTGGGTTGTGAACACGGTGCCTATATCCACGTTCTTCCTTTTTAGATGTAGCAGGGCACCGCATGCAAGCCACTCATGGAAATGGGCTACGATCTTCTTATCCCTAAAAAACCTGGATTTAGCGATTTCCTCCAGAAACCTGCCTGCGGCAACCCCCCAGAGCAGGGGTTCATCGAAATCAGAGAACACAGTGCCCAAGGAATCGATCCCATAACTCTCCCAGAACTCCCCCTTAATATCATAATTCCTGTGTATGAAGCCCTGGTAATCGAGGAGTATTATATTAGGTTCCCCGGGGATCAGCCATTTCCCGAAGTGGCAGAGTATCCCCTCCTTCCTGAGTTTTTTACATACGTTATGAAGCCCGTTAGGTGGTATCTTCTCCTGAAACTCCGTAACGGCCTTATCCAGAAAATAGGGCCCAAGCAGGAAGTACTTGTCTTGGTATATCCTTATTGTTTCCTGGGTCTTGGATTTTATAACTGTATGTATCCCCCCTACCTTGTTGCATACCTCCCAGCTGAGCTCGAACAGGTAGTCTGCTCTTTTTTTCACCATCCTTTTCCTGATTATTTCTTTAGTTGTTTAATCCTGCTTTTCACATAGCGGGCCATGCTTTTCCTGGTCTTCAGTTTGCGGAGTTCTTTAGCTAGTGTTGAGTCCCCTATTACGTCATTCACCCAGTTAGCGAAGTCGTTTTTGTAGGGATTCACATGGTAGTGGAATGTCTCGAAGCTCATCGACATCAGTTCCTTCTCCAGATCAGCCAGATTCCTCAGAACTGCTCCTCCATTCACCCAGAACACCTTGTCTTCGGGAGCGTCAGCGAGCATCTTCTTGTTCCTCCCTGAGATCTTTTTTCTCCTGCCAGAGTCCTTCTTGTTAGCAACCATTTTTTTTACTCTCTTTAAATCGAGTTCATCCATTTTATGGAATATTTTGTGATATTGTATATTGTGCTTTTTGTATAAAAAATAAGGGTTTGCACGATGTGTGTTCTGGTCTTTTATCGGAGAAATTTCTTGCGTTATGGATAAGAAAAACTCCTGAAAAATGCACGATGAACCCAGATATCCTAAATAAACCTGTTTTTGTCTCATATCAACCCCTAGCACAGACCATGTAAAGTATTTATATCTCCTGCCACCATAAATTTACGAAAAGATGATTAAAGTAATGATAATCGAAGACTCTATATTCGAGAGGAAAGCAATCTCCAGATACCTGAAAGAAGCAGGATACAATGACATTATAGAAGCAGCTAACGGAGAGGAAGGGCTTAAACTAGCAAACACGGAGAAACCGGACATCGTATTACTGGACCTGAGAATGCCGGGCATGGATGGGATGGACGTTATAAAAGAGCTGAAAAAAAACCACGAAAACGTAAAAATCCTCGTGGTCAGCATCATAAGAAACAAAAAAATAGTGGACAAATGTCTCGAACTGGGGGCTGACGGCTACCTCAGCAAACCAGTCACGCAAGAGAATCTCGTGGAAAAAATAAAGGAGATACTAGCTTCTAGCTCCTAATTTAAACCCTTCCCCTTAAATAGATAACAAGATGAAAAAAACAGTTCTGTTCCTATTAATTTTTCTATTCGCTGTTAGCTCAACAACAGCAGCTGAGATAATCATTATCAACGAAACAGAAGAGAGGATATACACCCTCGACAAAGTCACCCTATCAGGAGACCTTGCAGATGACCTGCTAACCATCCAAGGCTCTGGTGAAGTAATCCAGGGAGAGAATGTAAAGGTTTATCTCTTTGGGCCAGCAACAGATGTGCTGGTAACCGACTTAGAGGTTAACGGCCAAGAAACAACCGTGTCCTTCGACGACAAAGGCTATTTTTTCATGGCAGATGAGGGCTTAATCAACCTCCAAGGTAAACTAGAGATCAGAACCATCGGGCAGATTATGTTGTACGTCAACGGCCCGATAAACGAGCTCAACTTTGATTTAGAGCACGGCTATGCTATAGAGGGGGACCGCTTCGGAGTATACAATGAGAGAATAGTCCTACAGCGGAGCGAGAAGGTTGCTATGCTGGTGGACGGGAACTTCAGATACAGTTACGCTGAGAGAGACAGGTTCCAGTACATGATAAAGTTCAAGGCCTTCGGCCGCTCCCTTGGAAGATACACCCTTGACTTACCCAACAACGAGATAGTCTCCTCTGTCACCGGAGTCATGAAATGGGAGCAGTCAGGCAACAGACTATTGCTGGATCTAGAATCCTCTGAGGCATCAGTATCTGTAACAGGATTATTTAACAGCAGAGACATCAGAATACCCTTGAGGGAGGATAAACACCACGTCCTGATTGAATCAGACCCTGAGAAGAAAACCAGCATATCCACGGGTGCCAGAGAAATAGACCTCTCCGAGTCGCCTATGAGCGCAACATACCCTAACGCCAGAGCATTCATCGCATCAAGAGATGATGTCATTCACATAACAATAAAGCAGCTGGATCTGATGCCCTCGCTTTCCGCCTCAGTCAGCAGGGCAACCCACAGGGTAGCGATTACAGAGAAAGGCAGTATCGTTGGGGAGATGAACTATGAGTATGCGAACACTGGAGTGGATTATGTAGAGATTGATGCCCCAGGCACTCCACTATATGCGTCAACAGCAAGAGCGGCTGTGAAACTAACGAAGGACGAGAAACTCCTCCTGTCTCTCCCAAAAACCGAGCACGGAAACCTTGACCTGGTGTATTTCACCACCACCCGGCCTCTGGCGCCTGTAGCATTAATAGAGATCCCACTCGCTAAAACAGACCTGCCCATCACCACCTCGGATACATACATATATCTGCCAGAAGACTATATAGTATTGGATACGTTGGGTGCTAAGGGGGGAAGCGAGTTGCCGGCTCTTGACTCAACCATCCTGTTCCTCATAATACTCTTCCTTCTGGCTGCTGCAGTCAGATACAACAAGAGATTCATCACGGGATATATTGTTTTTTCCGCCGGCTTGTTCTACTTCAACCTGGGTTTGTTCATATTACTGGTTGCCTTGACCCTGGCTGCTATAGCAAGGAAACACCTGCCGGAGGGGTTCAACATTAAATGGGTTCTTGCCGGAGCAGCGTTGCTGGTGGCAGTGTTTATGTTTCTGCTCGTTCCCCTGCTCGTATGGCAGATGGGAGTATTCAGGATGGGCTCCTCAGGGGTCGATAGGATGGGAGGCGACTACGCTACGGTGCAGGAGGCAGCCGCTCCAGCAGCGTTCAAGGGCCTGAATGTGATAGGAGAAGATAAGGAGGGAGCTATAACAGTACCAACCAGAACAGGCGTCTACCCCGTGAAGCTGGAGCTGCCCAGACTGGGTAAAACCATAACGGTGAGGAATCACTTGGTGACAAGAGAGAAACAGTTGAATATTAAGGTTCTGCTGGTAGCGGGCTGGTTTAAATACCTGTTTTATCTAATCTCTTTAATAGCTGGATACATGGCTTACATGGAATACAGGATGGAGGTAGGGGATGACTAAGAGGGGTTTGGTTGTTGGCAGGTTCCAGCCCTTCCATTTCGGGCACATGAAGTTCATCGAGTGGGTGGCAAACGACGTCAACTACCTTATCATAGGAATAGGAAGCTCACAGGAGAGCCATACCCTAGATAACCCATTCAGCGCCTCAGAGAGAAGGGATATGATAAAGAAATCCATGGGGACGAGAATAAGATACGAAATCGTGGAAATACCTGACGTGAACGACGACAGCCGCTGGGTTTCTCACGTAGAGAATATCTGCCCTGCTTTTGATTTAGTGTACACCAACGGGGAGAAAGAGAAGAGGCTGTTCAGCAATGAAGGACATGAGGTTAAATCCACACCCTTCTTCAACAAGAACCAGTACTCTGGAACAGAGATACGGAACAGGATGATAGACAACAGGCACTGGATGGATTTGGTTCCGCAGGGGACTATTGATGTTCTGGAATCCATAGACGGCGCAGGCAGAGTAAGGCGTTTATATGAGAGTTATACCTATAGAGACTAGGACAAGAACCCATCCAACAAGCACGATAAACTTCAGAAACCTCCGGAAGCCTTCCACAAACTCCAGGACAAGCCATAAGGCTGTTACCGGAATCAGCATGGATATAGCATCCGCGTACTTCTCCGCATACACGGGATTAGCCTGATATAATGTAATGCTCAGGAGGTATTCTATGCCCTGCCTTATCAGGTCATATATGAAATAAAACACGTTAACCATAAAAGCAATCTCTTCACTCATCCTGTTTAGTTATCTGTTTAATAGAATAAAAATAATTGAACAGTCCCTACTTCAGGGAAGCAACGAACTCGTCGAAGAGGTAGTAGTTGTACCAAGGTCCTGGATGCCCCTCGGGGTGGTACTGTACAGCACTGACCGGCAGTTCCTTATGTGTTACGCCCTCCACGGACCTGTCGTTTAAGCTGATGTGTGAGACCTCCAGCTCCTCTGGTAGAGTCTCTGAGTCAACCGCGAAGCCGTGGTTTTGTGAGGTGATATGCGCTCTTCCAGTCTTCAGGTCCTTGACCGGGTGGTTGCTGCCCCTGTGCCCGAATTTCAGTTTGTAGGTTCCAGCCCCGTAGGCTATTGAAATCAGCTGCAGGCCAAGGCAGATGCCGAACATGGGAAGTTCCTCCTGCACCAGCTTCTTTATGGACTCTATCACATAAGAGGGCTTCTGCGGGTCCCCTGGGCCGTTAGATACCAGTATCCCGTCTGGCTCCAGATCCATGATCTCCTTAACTGGTGTTTTAGCCGGTACCTGGATTACATTAACCTCCCTCTCCATAAGCAGGCGCATGATGCTGTTCTTGACACCGCAGTCGATTAATACAACACTCTTTCCCCCGCCAGCATCGTGTCTAACAACCTCTTTAGTGGACACCATATCCACTAAATCCAGTTCAGATATATCCTCCAGCCTGGATGCCTTCTCCTTCAGATCCTCAAGCTCTTTCTCCTCATAGGGATACTTCAGTATCCCATTCAGGACGCCGTGGGTCCTGATTTTTCTGGTCAGGAACCTGGTGTCTACCCCCTGTATGCCCGGTATGTTGTATTCCTTAAGGAAGCCGTCGAGGTTGTTTTTTCTGCGAGAGTCTCTGGTGTTAGAATTCAATTCCCGTATAACCAAGCCCTCCGCCTGTATCCCAGAGGACTCGAAGTCCTCCCCCCTTACGCCGTAGTTCCCTATCAGGGGATAGGTCATCAAGAGTATCTGGTACTTGTAGGATGGATCCGTTAAAGCCTCCTGGTAGCCGGTCATGGAGGTATTGAAGACAACCTCTCCCTCAGCTGTCTCCTGGGAGCCGAAGCCTTCCCCCTCTAATACGGTGCCGTCCGCTAAAACAAGAACCGCGTTGTTCTCCATCCTTAACTATAGGGATTAGGGATAGATATTCCCCGAAAAAAAGAAAAGGGTTTTATAGTATGGGGAGATACTTGTCCAGCTCGTACTGGCTTACATGCAGCCTGTAGCCGTCCCACTCCAGCTTCTTGTTGTCTATGAATTTCTCGAAGATGTGCTCTCCAAGTGCTCTCTTTACCAGACCGCTTCCCTCAGTCAGCTCGGTGGCCTCAAACAGGTTGCTTGGCAGGGTCGTTATCCCCCTCTTCTTCCTCTCGGATCCTGTCATCTCGTAGATGTCCTCCTCTATCGGATCACGGAGCTCTAATTTCCTCTCTATGCCCTCCAATCCCGCTGCCAGCATCACAGAAAAAGCCAGATACGGGTTACATGCGGGGTCAGGAGACCTTACCTCAATTCTCGTTGACTTCTCCTTCCCTGGCTTGTATTCAGGCACTCTCACAAGAGCCGACCTGTTCTTCTTAGCCCACGAGATATATACCGGAGCCTCATAGCCTGGAACCAGCCTCTTGTAGGAGTTAACCCACTGGTTCAATACAGAAGTTATCTCAGGGATATACCTGAGTATTCCAGCGATATAGTGTTTCGCTGTGTCGGAGAGGTAATACTCGTCATCTGCATCGAAGAAGGCGTTTTTGTTTCCTTTAAAGAGAGACTGGTGGACGTGCATTCCGCTACCGTTTTCGCCATATATCGGCTTCGGCATAAATGATGCGTAGAGTTCATGTTTCATAGCAATCTCCTTAACGATCAGGCGGTAGGTCATGGCGTTGTCAGCCATCGCCAACGCATTAGTATACCTTAAATCTATTTCATGCTGGGATGGCGCTACTTCATGGTGGCTGTATTCAACCTTTATCCCCATGTCTTCAAGCATTAAGACCGTCTCTCTTCTTAGGTCGCTTGCTACATCCAGGGGTGTGAGGTCGAAGTATCCGCCCATGTCAAGGCCTTCAGGGTTGTATGAATCCTTGAAGTAGAAGAACTCTAGTTCAGGTCCCACGTAGAAGTCGTATCCCTTCTTCTTTGCTCTCTCCATATTCCTCTTCAACGCCCAACGAGGGCATCCATCGTATGGTTTCCCGTTCGGTTCAAGAACGTCACAGAACATGCGTGCAACACCATGCTCCTCCGGCCTCCAGGGGATTATCTGGAAGGTGGTTGTGTCAGGCATTGCTATCATGTCGCTCTCATGTATTCTCGCAAACCCCTCTATTGAGGACCCGTCGAATCCCATCCCATCATCTAATGCGGTCTCCAGTTCATCTACGGTTATGGCAAAGCTCTTCAGGAACCCAAGAATGTCCGTAAACCATAACCTGATAAATTTAACGTCGTTCTCCTCCACTTCCTTTAATACGTATTCCTTGTCTTTTTTGTCCATTTTAAGATCCTCTTTTTTTCATGGATTATCAAGATATTGGATAAATATTTAATTTTATTAAATAAAAATAAAGAATCCATCAAAAA
>JAOZNG010000183.1 GCA_029933895.1 archaeon | reverse complement strand
TGTAAAAATGGGATAAACCCTTTTATAAATGCAGGGATATTTCTGTTCATGCCCCTGGCATCCGCACTCAGTTCATGGGGGGTGGAGTAAAGTTTGGGGAGGCTTCTTATTCTGGTGGTGTTCGGGCAGTTCTATCCGTATTTTATGGAGAAAGAGGTAGGGAAGGGACTGCACTGTAAATATTAGGAGGATGATTCAATAGTGTACCAAAAAAAATAAGCCATTGGCAAAGAGGGAGTAGACTGGTGGTAGACTATGGAGATGGTGAAAAGAAGTTGGGTAGTTTTGGGTGTAATGGGACTTCTTTTCTTTGCCTTTTCGGGTGTGCCAGTAGCGGAGGTGAGGGGAGAGACAGTACGACACATAGTGTTCAATCAAGTCACAGGGAGGGACCATGACACGGCAACAGACCCGGCGGAACTCAGTTTTATACAGAGTCCCTGGCAAACGTATACATATATTACAATAGATGAATCAAATAAGAATATAGTATATGTATATGCAAGATATACCATATGGAACGATAACAACTATACAAAAATAGTTCCACCACCGGCTGAAAGACACTATTGCACTAACGGAAGCATTGAAGCATGGTTCTACTTCCGCCCTGCAGGTGCAAGCACATGGACTTTAGTTACTTATTATCCACCGAGCTACTTACAAGAGCTGTACTTGCCTGGAACTCAAACCCATCTGACTCCCTATATGACGTTTAATGTTTATAAGGGAGATGCCATACACGTACATATGGAAGTGACCCTTCTCGCAAAAGGCATAAGGGATGCAGATGGCGACCCAGATAATGGATATGAACAAATATACAATATGGATGAGGATTATCCTTCTTATGACTTCTATGTATATATTCAATAATAACTATATATGAACTGGTAAGAAGGCTCTATCAAAAAGAAGTGGGGAAAAGTATGCTGGAGGTAAAAAAATATGAAAAAGAAAAAAAGGAGCTTTATGTTTTGCTTTATTGTTATTTATTTTTTATTAACCTTAGACGTCCAGGTGAACTCTTGGAACAGTGAGACACTAGAAGTTTTGGGGAACGGCGAGAAATACTATTCCAACACCGCAGAACAACTGGGAAATGGGAATGTAGTGGATATTTATCGCACTATTAACTATAGTAGCTCCCAAAAACCGGATTATATCTGGGAAAATGCGACAGACATCGTGGATGTGGATGGAGATGGAAAACTGGATATTTTACTAGGCTCTCGGATATACAGGAACAATTATACCACTCAAGAACTTCTTGGGTTCTCTCAAAAAATGTTGCAGAATACGTCGCTGAATACTGCTGGTGCCGTTGTGCGGATTGAGATATCCAACGGATTTGTGGCAAGCGTAGGATATGGGGATCTAAACGGCGATGGAATGCTGGATATTGTATACATCGTGAGAAACGGAACCACTGGGATGGGTTATGTAGGGGTGTTTTATATTAACACAACGTTATGGCAATCCGGAGGAAATGTTTCATCGCACAACACCCGGTGGATATATATTGGGAACACCACCTTCGCCAATACATGGGTTAGGGTGGTGGATGTGGATGGAGACGGGAGTAACGAGCTTCTCTTTCTGAATTACAGCACTATCTACGTATTTGATCAGAGGACCCTTGAAATGGAAAAAAACCATACGCTCTCCGAGGCCAGGGTAATAATTGTTGGGAATAATGCCTTACGAACTGTACAGCTTCTTGATGTTGATGGCGACGATGATGACGATTTATTGGTAGGAGAAACGAATGGCGTCCATATATTCCGGAAGGAGACACTCATAGCAGGGGGAAAAATAAATGTATCAGAGGGGGAACTCTTCGTCCCCGGGGCAGTGCTTCCATTTTATCTAGCAGAGGTAACCCAGAGAGGGAGAACAAATCTTCTGATAAAGAAGAGCTATGGAGAGTCTACAATAGCAGTATACATTCTAGAGAACAGATTGAATTTTAGCGGGAATCCGGTGGTGAATCTGGATTCCATTCCCCATAAGAAAGTCCTGATAGGGGCGCATTTGAATACGCTTACAATATCAGATGTTAATAATGACGATTACGATGACCTACTTTTCAGCATGAACTCTCTAGGTGCAGGTGGAAAGGCTGACGTCTATCTCCTCCTTGGTGGGGAGAACCTTCCCAGTACAGTTCAGGGTGAATTTGATGGCATATTCCCCGGATTCCGTCCGGCAGTATCTGATTTTGATGGGAACGGCCTGAAGGAGGTATTGTTAGCTCAACCATATTACCAAACAGGCGATACGACGGGAGCAATTATTGGGTATGAAATAATTGGGACCCCGCCCTACGACTTCAGTGAGTCTCTGCATTATCATGTTATGATAACAGGCACGCCGGAATTCTGTGAGAGAGATTACGGTTATCCCTGGGTTTATCAGGTAATGGATTTGAATAAGGATGGAGTGGACGACCTTGTAGTAAGGTGCATAGGCAGAGTGCCAGCACTTCATGTCTTTCTGGGCAGACGTCCAGAGCCGCCACAGATTGTGCGCGTGGGGGATCTGTCACCGGTATATAGGGGAGAGACGTTTAAAATAAATATATGGGTAAGAGATGTTCATAACCCACTGTTCTCCATGAGGGCAGAGACTGAGGTGGGACGAGAGGGGAACTGGACTGAGATACGCATCCTCAGTACGAGGGTCAAGTGGGATCTTGAGAATGTAAGCAACTCCTCGCTGGAGTTGAAGATTCTTGTGCCCCAAAATATGGAACCTGGAAGGTGGGATTTTAGAATTAGGGTTTTTAACACGTACAATCTGAGCAGTGATTGGTATTATATGAATGGTAGTTTAGAGGTACTGGATTATGATCC
>JAOZNG010000182.1 GCA_029933895.1 archaeon | reverse complement strand
CAAACCCCTCCCTGAACCTCAACTTGTGCCTCGGTGTCATATTGTTAAGCCAGCAACATATGTCTCCTATCGTGACATAATAGGGATAGATAGGGCTGGTTCTCAAATGAGACGTTCCCATAACGATGTCTAACATTCCATCCTGGTTCAAATCGCAAAGCTCTATTGATGTCGGAAGACCTGTATAGGGGACAACTTCAATGGGAGTGCCTCTCCACGAAAGTTTGCCTTTCTCTTTAAAGAACACCTTCAATGTAATGTTATATGACTCCAGCTCTGTCCCGTTATAATTCTTTACTACGCTAAAAGTAACTATGTCCACTTCTCCGTCTCCATCCAGATCACCTAGGGCAAAATAGCCCCCACCCTCGGGACGTATGCCTCCTATAGAATCCCACTTTTCCAGAGATGTGTTAAATCTGTACACCGCTAGAGAAGCAAAGTTTGTGGTAGGATTCACCCAAAGCAGGAATAGCTCAGGGAATCCGTCATTATTTATGTCATAAGTGTCAAGGTCCCATCCCCAAGTTCCAGAAGGGATTCCGGAAGAGGCATTTAACCATACTCCCCTGCCCGTTGAAAACCATACATACCATCCTGTTGAGGGGGGTTGTTGTGCCCACGGGTTTCCGTTGCCCATCGTGGTTGCTAGATCCAGCCACCCATCACCATTCAGATCAACAAATTTTGCCCGATTGACGTACCACGCGTTGTGAGAGGGGTCATCATATGGATACAGTCCGCTTTTCCATCCCCTCCCATCCAGGAAGGTGCCGTTTAGATTTCTGTAAATGTATGGGGCCCCTCCATCGATGCCAATGTACGTATTCATATAAACATCCAAGTACCCATTTGCGTCTACGTCCCCCGCAGCAAGTGGAGTGGCCGAAATCTGCGGAGTGAAGGAGACATTCTCAATATAACTAAAGTTCCCGCATCCCGACAGCCCTGTTGTTCCGCCTTGCACTATATCCATAAATCCATCGCCCTGGAAATCCGTTCTTAAGAGATCCGAATTGAGAGTACCATTTTTCAATTCAACTGAGATGTGGCGGAAAGAGTTGTTCAGTTGAAACTCCCAAAAATGGAGTACAGGATGGCTTTCATTTCCTCCCACCGTACCTAGCTCCACTAACCCGTCGGAGTCGCTGTCTGTTATAAGTAGAGGCCCTCTAACGGCAAAGCTTCCGTTGGGGGGAAGACCCTCCGTCACTCTCTTGAAGAGATTGCTCTTTCCTGTTTCTGAGTCGTCATTGCCTCCCACTACCCCATGAAATTTCCCATCGGTAGAATGGGCGGACAATAAGCTCTCACTGCCGAGGATCTTATCCTCAGCGACCTTGTCAGGAGTGCCAATGAGGGATAATGAAGGTATCAGCCACAATACGATGATCAAGTATATAAGTTGTATTATTGAACGCCGCGGGTGCCGACAACAAGTTGACATAAAGACACCATAAAAAATAAAAAAAGAGGGGGAGATATGAAGTTTACTGATACATGTGTTACATTGGTCCTTTAACATACCATATTTCACTGGTTCCTATGACCTGCTCAAAGACTATATGACCCCAAGTGTATGGACCATTTTTATACACCGTCGAACTAGAGTCCTCTGATGTTTCAGCTGCAACGTCAGGGTAATTCTTTTTGTAAGCGTTGGGTGGTGTGTTGGTTGGAGGATATATTCTACAGTCATAGTGCCATCCATGCCTATTAAGAACAGGGTCTAGGTTATCAGGTTGGTAGTTATAAATGGTCTGATATACACTCTCACTCTGCTCCGACGTGTCATCGTACTGAATCATCACTACATATATTTTAGTGTCGTCCGCATCAACGGCTGGCCCCCATGTGGAAAGATCTATGCGAGGATATCCGCTGGGCGTTAACTGCGCTATCGACCCCCAGGTAGTACCATAATTGTTCACACACTGTCTATACCAGACTTCGCCAGAGGTGGTAGTTACGGGTTGTTGCCACACGACGGTTATTGTGTCAACATAGGCAGCAATATCTGGCTCCTCTGCACTATTCGGGTAAGCATTAGATATCTGATAATTTTGTTCATAATATGGCTCCCACCCAGGTTCGGAGTGTGGAGTTGAAATTCCTCGAGCGTAACATACTTCACTGTTAGAGGGCATATCGTCTTGCCAGACAGCATACCAATACTCAGTATATGTGTTTACATCATAACTACAAGCTATTGCAGGGTGTTTAGAGTTAACAGAATCTATGGAGGATATAGTAGCGGTAGAGCTCCAAGTAACGCCATTGTCGTCACTTTCCATGTATTTTATTTCAATCTGCACCGCTGTGGTGGGGTCAACATCTTCTTCCCAAACCACATGAATCCATTTATATGAGTTGCCTCCGAAATCGACCTTATCAGCAGCTAACTTGGGCAATCCCACTTGTTGATTTGTTGTCCTCAAAAAGATCGTTGAGCCCCATTGGGAACCAGGGCTGTTGGGGTTCGTTATTGGTCCAGGGGCATGGTTCCTATAAGCAACTGCCTGATATGGAAGTCCGTTGAGGGTGTAATGTTCCTCCCATACAATATGTATTTCCCCGGAATGCGGAACAACCTTTATGTCAGGATAGCACTGGGTTGAAGCACTTTCTGCAACCCAATATTGAGGCCCCCAGCTTCTACCATGGTCTGAGCTGTATCGTATTGCTATGTTCGTAGTGGCCGTAGAGGGGTTATATGCTTCATATACTGTGTAGACGTAGTTATCCCTTGCATCGATTGCGGGATGTTGGGGTGACACGGGATATCCCTCGGTGTTTTGAGCCAAGGTTTGGGCATATTCTGCGCTCACCAAAGGCACATCAGGTAACAGCATCAGCACCATCACAAGCACTG
>JAOZNG010000181.1 GCA_029933895.1 archaeon | reverse complement strand
ACGGGAATTCCATGATAGAGATAGAGGACTGTATAGACTTCAAGGAGTGGATAGACCCCGATTCAGGAGATGGCTTTTCATCAACCTCCACGTTTGCAAAATCCTTCTACATGACCTCTCCGATTTTCTACACCGAGGGGATAGACCTCTATACTGGAAGAATGAAAGCTAGAACAGAAGAGAGCGGGGATGTATATGTAAACACAGCTTCATCCCTCCGGTACTCTCTTGACGGAATAAAACATCCGGGATTGTATGGAATAACAATAGAGAAGAATGAGAATTTTTATGACATGTTGGACGAGGACTTCCCATTTAGGACGCTTCCACGGAAAAACGTCTATCCAGATGATGACGAAGGTTTTGGAGGATATCCTACAGGTTTCAATAATCGTGTGAGCTTCAACAAGCCCCTCAGCGAGGAGGAATATAATTATCTTATTGAAGTTCTGTCTCACATAATAACAGTAAAAATCTATGGCATTTCTGGGGAGGAACTTGAGGTAGTAGGCGAGAACAAAGAATTCAACATCTTAGCGTGTTACGTTGGAAGGGAACTCACGTCCCCGGCGGATTATTATTCGGCGAACGCTGATAACAGCGAGATGACTTTAGTCGTTGAGATGAGCTACAGCTCCGTAGTAAACTTTGGGGGTGCCAGTGAATACGTGATGGAGATAACCTGTGATCTGGACCTTCTTCCCGATAAGCTCAATCCGGAACTTAAAGGGTCGCTTGGAGATCAAAGTTCCGTACCTGATAGTCTCGATATTGACAGATTCTTCCTCATAAGGCTGACGAATATGGATTTCATCCGTACATCTGCGAGAGGAAGTCTGCCGATATCCTCTGATACAGATAATGACGGGTTAAACGACCTCTCTGAGGTTCAGAGCAATCTCGGATTCCTGTGGAGCAAGGATGCAGATAAAGATGGAATAGGGGACGGGGCTGAGATAGGTAGCTACCACACGAGGGGTTACAGGAGAGACAGCGACGGAGATGGGATAAGGGATGCTATAGAGCTCAGCATCTCTGGACCGAACCTATGCACTCCAGAGAGCCCCGGAAGCTGGTACGAGAGGAAGTTAAGAAACAATGATTATTTTGATTTCTCACCCATAAGTAACGAGGATTCAGATTTAACCACAAATACAGACCCGTTAGATGAAGATACTGATGATGACGGACTGCCCGACGGATGGATAGACGGATGGTATTACTGGGGAGATTATTACGGTGGTGCATGGTCCAACTATTACGTTGAGGAGAGATGGGGTAGGGGGATAACGTACTACGATGGATTGATTCAGGTCTATGAGGGTGAAGATTTTGATTTGGATGGGGCAGTTGATGGAAGTATGTTGAGTTGGGACTTCGATGGGGTGACATACGAGTTCAAAGGAAGTGGGAGTGAAGAGACCAATCCGAACGTGAAGGATACCGATAGTGATCAGATTCCGGATGGATATGAGATATGGTATGCTATAAAAGAGCCGTTGGTGGACAAAAGCAACGAACTTCTATTGGATCCAACAAATTCAGCAGATTACGCGAAAGATTTGGACACGGATGCTTACATCGTAATAAAGGAGATCACAGGCAGCAATACAGACCCCGATCCACCGCAGATGTATGCCCAGATGATAGATGTTGATTCATCAGAGGAGAAGAAAATAACACGGATTGGTGTAAAGGTGATAGGTGGAGTACCACCGGGATGCATGGGGATCTGGGTAGGGACGCAGACAGATGTGAAGAATGAGATAGAGAGATTCTATGAGTATACTGAAGTTGATGGAGATTGGTATATCTATGATGTTCCACAAGGAATATTCTATAATGGTCTGCCAACTGGCTATTACTTCTACATAGTTCTTTATACAGATGTAAATGAAGAGGAGAGGGTCAAATGGTGCTATGCGGCCACCCAGCCGTCATCGGATGACAGCCCTACATTTCAATATTCGAGTAATAGCTGGAGTCTTGAGAATAAAGACATGGCGATAAAGGTTTACGTAGATGATTTCTCCAGTGCTGGAGACTCCCTGACGAATCTGGAGGAATACACTGTAGGGACGCATCCGAAAAATCTTAATACAGATTGCGATAATGCAGATGTCGATGACCTCCTAAACGATGGTCAGGAGGTGAAGGTTCCCGTGGAAGGTTCGCAGGTAAAAGTGCTTGCGAGGACCAACGTGGAGAATGGGCTGAGGGTATTCAGGTTTCTGTGGGAGGCTGAGCTGACAGGAACCGATTATATAGATTATGACAAGGATCCATTCACAGAGGACGTCAGGCCGAGGTACACGTACAGCGAAAAAGGGGAGGATTTTACTTTCACAGTGTCCGACGCTGTTGAATTTAGAATGGCCTTCCACCTGCGTGATGGCTCCCTGGCAACACTCGTACTTAAACAGGGGAATGAATATCTGGTAGTATGGAACAGCAGTGAGGTAGATTTTGATGGCTGTGAAATGGATGAGACGGGAACATACCATCTAGAATGCAGGTATGTGATGTTTGAGTACAGTACAATGACTATTTCAGAGGCTGGAAATTATGATCTGGATGTGAATTACCGTGGAGAGGATGTTTACTTCTCCGAGCCATGCAGTATAGATACGGATGGGGACGGTGTGGTGGATGGAGAAGAGGTGAACTGGAACTCCAACAGTGATTATTATAGCGTAGGAACGAGGGAATACGACGATCTCGGAATAGACTATGCGTATAATGTAAGAGACCCGGACTCAGACAATGACGGGATAGACGATGGAGACGAAATAGATTGGAACGTAGATATAGATGGACTGGGACTTGACACGGACACCGATGAGAACATGATAGACCCCGACTCAGACGGTGATGGCCTCTGGGATGGGTGGGAAGATTACGATTG
>JAOZNG010000027.1:8952-11426 GCA_029933895.1 archaeon | reverse complement strand
GGGAGGGCTTGGACGTCGAGAACTGCTCCACCACAGCTGATACATGGATTGAGGGTGTAATGACCTCCAGCCACACCACCCGGGATATAATGTTATGGGAGCAGAGTATTGTCGCAAGCACAGCAGGACTACACCACAAGGGTATAATGGAGAGCCGTGAATCAAGACTACGTAAGTGGTTGAAAAAAACCCCCGTCTTTAAATCATTCAGGGATAAGTTCAGGGTGATTGTAGGGCGGGTGCTTGTGGGATATCTTGGCATAAAAATAGGCGTCCTGGACAAGATGGAAGAGATATGCAACGACATAGAATACTTCATCCTGCTTAAACCCGACCTTACTAAGCCGGTTGTTGTGCACACACTGGATTTCTTCATACACCTCCTCGAGCCATTCTACATACTCGGCATTGCTGTAACAGCCTTTTATCTATTGTTTATGTCAGCTTCACCTCTGGGAAGGGCGAGGGCTAAATCAACACTCCTTAGGATGATTATCTCCATAGGACTTATCATCCTCACCATCCCAATAATGCAGCTGCTCTTAGACTTCACCCACATACTCTCTGCCTACACGATGACTCTGGTGGATATTGATGTAGCGAAAAAGTTCATGTGCACCGAGTGCATTAATTCCCTGAATTACGAGTACCTGAGCATAATGGCTTTCGCCTTCAACACTGGCTTATTCATAGCCCTGTTCCAGATAATCTTCTACATCTTCGCCATAACCGTGCTGGTGTTAAGGTACTTTATGGTCATATTGTGGGCGATACTATTCCCTTTCACCATATTCCTGAACTCCCTGCACTTAACCAGGAGGCTGGGTAATGAAATGCTCTACCAGACTGGTTGGTGGATTGCTACACAGTTCATTGAGGCATTGATTATTGTGGGCATCACGTTAGCTGTTGTGCACATACCCACTGGATTGGTTGGGGAGCAGGCATTCAGGGTGGGCATGGGTTTAGCCTGTTATCTCCTGATTATTATAGCGCCTTTGTTTGCTATGGGCTTGATGGACTGGCTGGCTATGATGATAGTGTCTTTCTCAGCCCTGGAGGTTCCATGGCTTTCAGGCGTCGCCGACATGGCAGAAGAGGCTGAATTCGAGAAATACAAGAAAGAGAGGATCACACCACCTAAACCGGTTGGTCCCCCAAAGGGTCCTGTATGGTGATAATCCTTTATTTCCCCTTAACCTAAATAATCTAATAACTAACGGTGGCAGTATGAGATTAGATAAATCTGATCTAGGGGAGCTGGGATACCAGGGCGTAATAGCTGGTTTCGTTATAGCATTGGTTCTGGCTATGGTATATAACCTGTTGACTGGTTTCCCGTTTATGGTAGGCTTTCTGGCCATGTTGCTGGCGGTGTTCGGCAGCTATCTCATCTTTATGTCATTTGAGAAGGAGGCTACTCCCCCCAGAACAGACGAGGATGAGTCAATAATCCTGGAGAGCGTAGACCAGGGTTATGTCCTGTTCCCCTCCAAGAGGGGTCGCCTGCTGGGGAGGCGCTCCCATAAGTACATGAGCCTGTACCTAACCAACAAGAGAATCATCGGCAAGGAGCTTGATGTGGTCCTGGAGATACCTCTTAAATCGGTTCAGGAAGTGAAAACAGAGAGCAAGCTTTTCAAGAAATACCTCCGGGTTAGCTACATAGAAAACAACGAAGAGAAAGATGTCCTCATTGTTCCGGGAGACACTCAACTATGGATTCAGAAACTAAGGGAGCTGGGCGTGGCCTGAAGGAAATCACCTGCTTGATGGTTATATCCCTTTCTTTCTTTCTCTGCAGCTCGGTACATGCTCAATGCAGCGGACCCGCTCAGCAGGGAGTGCCATGTCATGGATACATCCTTAGTGGTGAGGATATAAGCAACCCAGACGCTCAATGCAGCGACATGTCTCCTAAGCTGGTAAAGCTTCTGGACTGCATGAATGGATATCTCCCTGAGAGGGCGAAGGTTCTGAGTTCGGTATCTGATTCAGCGGGGATAGAGAATTGTATTCCCAGCGAATGGAGCCGACCCCCATGCGCTCACGTTAGATACTCATGCCACTACGGTGGGAGAACGTGTACAGGGGAATCCTATGCAGTGGATTTCAAAAACAGGGTATGTCTGCCGGAGATAAGGAAGGCATTTGCTTACTGCGGTGGTGGCAGGATTAAAAAATATGGCTCCCACATCCACGTAAGCATTGGCTGTGAAAACGGCTGTGACTGCGACTGTAGTCTAGAGAAGGTGGAGCCTCTTAAGCCAGAGTTTAATGCAGTGGCCATGGTGGGTGAGATAGCATCAGAGGTTGACTATAAAAGCGTTACCGTTGACATAAACGAGATAGTGTACTTTGATGCCAGCGATTCTATTGGAACGGGAGCCTATAGTTGGGTTTTCGGGGATGGTAGCTCTGGTTCAGGGGAAGCAACAAGCCACAGGTACTCTGCTGAGGGAACCTTTACTGTG
>JAOZNG010000027.1:0-8852 GCA_029933895.1 archaeon | reverse complement strand
TTTCACCGGCTCAGGCCCTGATTTAAACAAAATAGACACGGATACTGTGACTGTTAAGGTTGTTGACTTCAGGGCTTTAGCCTACGTGGGTGAGACCCCCAAGACGGTAGACAAAAAAACCATCACTATAGGTGTTGGGGGCACAGCCTACTTCGATGCCAGCGATTCTATTGGAACAGGCGGCTTCAAGTGGGATTTCAAGGACGGCAGCTTTGGTTCAGGGGAAGCAACAAGCCACAGGTACTCTGCTGAGGGAACCTTTACTGTGACATTGACTTTCACCGGCTCAGGCCCTGATTTAAACAAAATAGACACGGATACTGTGACTGTTGTTGTGGAGGAATACATGCCTCCGCCAACATCCCCGCTGAATGTAACCCTCCTACATAAGTGCTCGTGCACTGGAATCTGCCGTGGCCGGGAGATTACCGCGCAGGCAGTTAAGAGAAGTGAGTGGAATGTCTTTGGGTATTTTGACCCTGAGAAGGAATGCTGCAATACCTGTCTTGAAATCTGGGGCGAGCTGTGCGGGGGATATGCGAACTGCAGGGAGGGTTGTGAATCCTGCTGCTCTGGCTGGTGTGTTGACATCATGGATGACGATGCCAGGGAGCAATGTACTGCGGTATGCGTCAGCGGATGCGAGGGCTATCAGAATGTCAGCGGTTTACTGGGTCTCTTCTCCACTATCCTGATTATTCTGGCGGCGGTTTTATTTGCAGTACATGCTCTTGCCTTGATAGTATCCTTCGGGCCCTATGAGAGAAGCGAGGCGAAGAGGTCTATCAAGTACGTGATTATTGCCCTGCTTTTGCTGGCTGTAGTGGTTAATATTGTTAATATGCTGTTTTTCCCTTTCCGTTCCCCTGGGGGGGCGACAACAACACCAACATGTATTAATTGCTCTCTGATCACGGAGTGCAGCGATTATTCCATGTCCTTCGGGTATCAGGATTGCATCTATAATATCTGCAGTGTTCCAGGCATCTGTTACGTGAATAAACACAATAACTGCGTGAGTTGTAGTAGTAGTCCTCCCTCTGGTTGTGGGGATTACGGTGGAGTGAGTTGTACGATGAATCCATGTGGAGTAAATATTGCCGGCGGCGGCTGTATGGTTGATACAATGACAAGCGAGTGTATTGAAGTCAGCGGCGGTGATGGAGACGAGTGCACTGATGAATGTTCTAGCGGACAAACTCGTTGTGTAGGTAGCAACCAGATTGAAACCTGTGGCAATTATGATGAAGACAAGTGTTTGGAGTTAGGAGACCCCCAGAATTGTCCAGAAGAACAAATTTGCCAAAACGGGGTATGCGTTGAGCCGGTGGGAGAAACCATAATAATTTTCGCGCATCAAGACGATGATCTGTTATGGATGCTGCCTTTTTGGAAGGAAAGCGATAAATTCATACTGGCAGCCCTCCCCACAACACCCTCACACATGAATGTTGTTAACCAGCACCCGGATTATTATAAGAATAACTGGGTGCCTGTATGGGGGCAGGTATCAATTGAGGAGTATAAAAACTTTTGGTTGAATACGGAGCTTAGAAAAACAAAGATTACATATAATAACATCAAAACAAAATTAAGGCCGTATTTCCTAGACGAAAATATTAAAAAAGTCATAACACATAATAATTGGGGTGAATATGGGCATATACATCACCGATTGGTAAATAAGGTTGTAAGGGATTTAGCTGTGGAATACGGAAAAGAGGTGTGGATGTTGAGTATGGTTAGATATGATCCCGACACACCAGGGCTTCCTTATAAAAACACTGGCACTTTCGGATTAGAATACGTTACGACAAGTTTTGACGGCGGCTTCTTTAGAGAAATAAGATCAATTTACCAGCAGGAAGAAGCAAGTCCTTCATCAGAAGGACTGAATATTTGGTCATGGCATAACGGAAATAATGAATACCCTCAGGGAAGTCGAACATTCGTCAAAGTTGTTGATAACGGTAACGATTTAAGTATAGGTAATCCTGGGATACAGTATCTTATGGATAACGTTCCTGTTTTTGGAGAATAAGACGTTAAAATTCAAGGGTGCTGCTAATGAACCAATAGTTTTCGTCAGATTATCAGCTCAAAATATCTCTCTTCACTGATAAGGAAACAATGATTGGCGATCACTTTGAAGCTTTGAGGAAATGTACAGTCAATGTAAGTGAGATTAGCTGCAGATTTCACAGCAAATATTTTTGTATGTGGATATGGAGCCTCTTTACCCAGGCCAGATAATATATCAGACGAGTTTAGCATCGGTGGTTGATGCAGATGACGGGAGATGCTGGCTGAGGACGTATTGGTGTCCTGTTGCTGAATACATCCCGGCTGTTTTATGCCGGTAATGCTTAGATATGCCAAAGGATTTAATGTTTCTTTTGGTTAATACTATAACTATCATGGATTTATTCAAGGGAGACAGTAGGTTATATATCTACCTCTATGGTCTGCTCCTGTTTATCGTTACCGCATCAGTAATGCTCCGCTTCGCTGATGTCTTAGTCTATGCAGTCTTCCTGTACTATATAACGAAACCCATAAAAAACAGGCTAGATAACCGGATTAAATCCAAAGATCTAGCTATTACTGTGTCGCTTATTGTATTAGTACTTCCTGTTATATTAACGGCTTTATACTCCTTCAGCATAGCATCCCACGAGCTAAACCAGCTTCTCTCCGCTAACGCGTTTATCCTGAATGAATACATGAATGATGCATTCAGGGAGCTGGAGGGAATCTACCTTAACCTGGAAGACATAGACTCCCTGGTTTTTATGGGGGGAAATGGCATGGCAGTCTACGATAACCTGATACTGTCTCTGCTCCAGATAGCCAGCATACTATTCAAGCTCTTCCTGACATTCGCTCTAGCGTTCTATTTCCTCAAACATGGACACGAGATAAAGAGGTTTCTCACAGAAACACTTATCCCAGATGGAGGTGAGACATTCACCCGATTCATTGAATCCGTTGACTCATCCCTCCAGAAGATATTCTTCGGGAACATTTTAACCATACTGGTCACATCCCTGATCGGGGTGATACTATTCCATCTCCTGAATACGATAGCGAATCCATGGCTGAAGATACCCTACCCCCTCCTCTTCGGGATACTCTGTGGTCTGGGAACCCTCGTGCCTGCTGTGGGCATAAAGAGCATATGGATTCCATTATTCGCTTATCTGGGAGCTGAGGCCTACCTCAACAACCTCCTTTTATATGAATGGCCCTATCTCCTGGTTTTTCTTTTCACGGTCAACGTCTTCGTGGACTTCACCCCAGACCTGCTCTTAAGGCCTCTGGTAAGCGGTAAAGACATGCATAAGGGGTCCCTGATGCTGGCATACATATTCGGTCCTGCCGTGTTCGGGTTTATGGGATTGTTTCTGGGGCCTATCGTGTTGATTCTTATAATAAACTTCGCAAGGATTATTATTCCAGAGAATCAAAGAGCTCCACCCTGAAGGGTGAGGTATGTAACCTATAAAGTTGATGTGATGGGCATTCATCTGCGTCTTTAAAGACGCAGTACAAGCGAGTTCTGCTCGCTGTAGACAAACCCTCTCCGGGTTTGTCGTATCCCCCCCCGACTTCGTAATAAAAATGGCTGATAGACTCTTCGGCACCTCCGGGGTAAGAAGGAAGGTGAAAGACATCAACGGGGAGTTTGTGACAGATCTTGCCATGGCCCTGGGAACCTGCTCCAAGGATGAGGTTATTGCGGTAGGCATGGACTCTAGGGAAAGCTCTCCTCGACTGAAGGATCAGCTCAGTGTGGGCCTGAACGCCACAGGGAAGAAGGTGGTGGATTTAGGGCTGGCGCCCACTCCAACGGTGGCTATGGCCTCAGAGGAATACGGCACCTCTGTGGTGGTAACGGCATCCCATAATCCACCGGAATATAACGGCTTCAAGTTCTGGGACAGGGGAAGGGCTTATTCCCCTGACCAGGAGAGGTATGTTGAGGAAGCATTCCGTTCCAGGGAATTCAGGCGGGTGAAGATATCGGAAACCAAAGCCGAGGTTGTGGATTACCTGCGGAAGCACATGAACAGGATACTCAGGAAGGTGGGTTCAGTGAGTAATGAAGTGAGGGTGATGGTTGACTGCGCTAACGGAGCTGGTTCCGTTATCACGCCCTCCCTTCTTAAGGAGATGGGTTGCGAGGTGAAGGCCTTAAATACTGAAACCAACGGGGTTTTCCGCCACGGGCTTGAGCCGACAGAAGAGAATCTGAAAGAAACCTGCAGGCTGGTAAAAGAATCCTATGTTGATGTTGCGGTAGCACATGACGGAGACGCTGACAGGACAGCAGCGATAGACTCCGAAGGCAGGATGGTTGACTGGGATTCCTTTCTCTCCGTGCTGGCTTACGGGAGAAACAGGGTTGTTACCACCGTGGATGCTTCCATGAGGGTTGAGGAGGTCTGCGGGGAGGTTATCAGGACACCGGTAGGTGATGTTTCAGTGGCTAACGCAGTCGAGAGAGAGAACGCAGACTTTGGAGGTGAACCCTCAGGCTCCTTCATATTCCCGGAGGTGCACTTGTTCCCTGACGGGGTGTTGACTGCTGCTGTAACAGCCAAGATGGTTTCAGAGAACCGTTTCTATGAGATACTGGATGAGGTGAATGAATACCCTGCCCTGAGGGTGAAGATTCCGTGCGAGGAAACAGAGAAGACGGGGATTATGGCGTCTGTTCTGAAGAAAGCCAGGAGACTGGATTATGAGCTGAACATCATCGATGGAGTGCGGCTTTCCTCGGAGGAGGGATGGTTTCTTATAAGGCCTTCGGGAACGGAACCGTTTATCCGGATTACAGCGGAAGCAACCACCAAAAAGAAACTAAAGGAGATTGTTAAAGAAGGCAGGGAGTTGCTAGATATCACATAGCACCTGGGCAACCCACTTTTCACCCGTCTTTTTCACGTAGAGGTCGTGCAGGGTTACTGCCTTAATCTCAGTCTTCAATAGATGCCTCCCTGGGTTGTATTCCTCCCCCCAAGCTGATGCCTCCATGATAAATCCCCCATCCTCTTTCACTTTTACCCTGTATTCGCTGAACAACAGCTTCTCTGTCTCGAAAAGAAACAACAGCTCAGAGAGGAAATCATGTAAAAGCAGCTCAAGCCCATCCCCCCTGACCTTTAATTCCCTGCTTTTTTCTTTTTTTATGGAGTCAAGGTCTGCTATGGAGTGGGTGAATGCTCTAGCACAATTAATAAAGCATTCATCTAGGCTGTTTCCGTAGGCCCTGAATTTAAGGTCGGCGGTGTGCTCCAGGAACCTGAATTCTTTCATGTTTTGTTGTCGACGACGTCAAGTATCTCGGCCTTGATGTCGGCCACAGAACCCTTCGGCTCTGCAAGAATCTTCTCGCAGGCAAGGCATTTAACCACAGTGGCTGCCCTGTCAAAGATTACCTGTTCGTTACCGCAGTCGCCGCATTTAACCCTCAGAAACCTGCTTCTGGTCATTCTATCTCGGTCCTCTTCCGGCTTCTAGCCCTATAAACCTTCTGGTGTTTCTTACCACAGTTCCTGCACTTGAGCACTGCAACAGTCCGTTTACCTATCTTGTAGACGTCCTTCTTGGGTGTTCTGGGTGAGCCCTTGTATCCCTTCTTCACCTGCTCGAATTTTCTCTGCCCTTCCCTCATGCTGCTCTGTTTCCCCTTCCTGCCGAGCGAGACATCATGCCCCCCGTGTCTCCTGCAGTGCGGGCAGTAAGCATTCAATATCTTAGGTAGTTTCATTCTGGAGGTAATATTCTGGTATTTCACCAATAAAAGTCAAACAGGCTCTTCCTTATCCTCTTCCGTTATCCTGGAGATGTTCAGCCCGAGATAGAATACAGCCATAACACCGATAACGGAGGGTATCAGGTAGAAAAATACCCTGTTCATTAATGTGCCCATGGCAGCATATTCCCTGCTGATGCTTATCCCAGAGTAAGGTGATATCATGCTAAACAACTCCACAGAAGTCCACTCCCATATACCCAGGGCTCCTGGAAGCAGCGGCAGGAAGGAAACCGCTGAAACCATGGTCTCCACAACCACTACCGTGGGTAATGCAACCCCCACCCCCAGAGCCAGGAAAGATACATAAAGCCTCACCACCCTCAGAATCCACACCATGCTGGAGATGAAGACTCCCTGGATTATTATCTGGTTATCCAGGAGTTGCAGCTTCATCGCATCATCGAATCTACGGGTTATATCCTCGAATTCATCCTCAAGCCGTTCACTGTATCTCCTGAAGAAGGGCGTTACAGAGATTATCCTTCCTATAATCCGCAGGAGGCTGCTGGAGTAGGGTTTATGGTATGCTATACTAACCACTGCAGCAAACAACACCGCCAGAACCAGCGTCATCAGAAACAACAGGACAGACACCTCCAAGGGCACGCCGCTTGATAAAACAATACCTACGGAGGAGAGAATCATGAGGAAGATGGGGAATATCTCCAAAAACAGGTCCACTATGACAGAAGATGCTGAGGTGGGCATACTGATCCTGTCGGTCTTGTACAGGATGTAGGCCCTGATTGGCTCCCCTCCCGCTAACCCAACAGGTGTTATGTTGTTGACTAGGTAGCCTACGAAGGTTGCCGGGATAATGTTTCTCATGGAAACCCTTGAGTTTCTTAACACAACACGCCATTTCAGGGCTGAGAGAATCATCACAGCCAGTTGTATGATGCACAAAGCAGCTAGATAAATCAGGAGCTCCTCTCTGGGAATCTCAGCCAGCTTCCCCTCAACCTGTCTGATATCCAGTGTATGCAGGAGCAGGACGATAAGTATCACACCAACCAGAAACAAGATCACAGTCCTGTGCTTCATTTTTTTTATATATTTATATTGCCTAATAGAATAACTTTATACTTTCAAGATGAAGGTATCAGTTATCATTCCCGCATACAACGAGGAAAAAGACATAGGCAAATGCCTAAAATCAATTAAGGAAAACAGGTATAAAAATTTCAACGTTATTGTGGTGGATGCTGGATCCACTGATAAAACGGTTGATATAGCTGGGGAGTATGCGGATAAGGTAATCAAGGCCCATACCAACGCCCCAGGCCCTGCCCGGAATCTGGGTGTGAGGGAGAGTGATGCTGAGGTGGTGGCCTTCACGGATGCAGATACCATAGTGGCAGGTGACTGGGTGGGGGAGATAGCAGCTAGATTCCATGATCCCGGGGTTGTTGGTGTCGGCGGTGTTTTAAGACCTCTTGAGGCCAGGTTACTGGACAGGATTATGTTCAAAATCAACTCTGATTTATGGTACAGGTTCACGGCATTGTTCGGCTTCTACCAGCTTGGTACGCCCAACTGCGCCTACAGGAGGAGTGCTTTTCTTGAGGTTGGGGGCTTTGATGAAAGCATGTCTATGCTTGAGGACACAGAGCTTTCCTTGAGGCTGGGTCGTGCGAAACTTGGGAGAATCATAATCGACAAAAACCTGGTAGTCTATAACTCAGCGAGAAGGTTTAGGCAGGAAGGCTACATCCGGGTTTTTCTCAGGTACGTGAAGGAATACCTTAATATGTTCACTAACAGGGGTGTTGAATCCAAGCACTTTGACACAATAGATCACTGAATTACTCTTCTCCTCCGTTGTTTTCGTTTGCTTTTATCACATCAGCTACTGGCTCAAATATGAAGTATTTCTCCACGTATTTCCTCATCTCATCATCGGAGATGGAGGAAACCCTGCCTTCTGCATCATACAGCTTATGTATCTCATTGTGTATTTTTATAATCCTCGGATCTCTCTTATCAACCTTCACCTTCACCCCCATCAATGTCTCTGTTATTTCCTCAACCTTGTTCCTGATTACTTCTGTGCCAGAGGTGTCTCCGACAACCAGACGTCTCTCTCCCCCAACCAGCTCCGGAGGGAAGGGCTCGTAGGTGAAGGGGTTTTTTATCACGCCGGCTGTGTGGATGCCTGACTCGTGAGCGAATATGTTTCTCCCTACCACTGCCTTGTTTCTGGGTACATGGACCCTGACCTCCTTTTCCATGTATTCCGCGAATTCAACCAGCTTCTCTGTGTTGTATCT
This sequence comes from archaeon, assembly GCA_029933895.1. GTDB lineage: Archaea > Altiarchaeota > Altiarchaeia > IMC4 > QMZM01 > EX4484-2. The sequence goes on along the minus strand of JAOZNG010000027.1, from coordinate 761 downwards.
CTCGAATCCCTCCACCCTCCATATAAGGAAGAGGAGTATCTTCTCCAGTTCCGCGTTACCTGCTCTCTCGCCTATACCAAGGAATGTGAGATTAGACCAGTTCGCACCGTTCCAGTACCCGGCCAGAGAGTTGGCTATAGCAAGCCCGAAGTCGTCGTGCATGTGGGTTTCTATCTCCTTAACACCCAACTCCTTCATCATCTTAACCATCTCTGGTATGCTGTAGGGTAGCGGGCTGCCGGGGAATGGCATCCCTAAACCCAGGGTGTCGCATAATCTTATTATTGAATCAGGTGCTATTTCCATAATCTCTTTGGTGAACTCCTTCACGAAGGAGAAATCCGCCCTTGTGATGTCTTCCATATGGCATCTAGCCCTCAACCCATGGTCTGTTGCATACTCTAATGCATTAAGGTATTTCTCTGCCGCCTCCTCCCTCTTCTTCAGTCCCAGCTTGTCGAATATATGTGTTTCGGAGATGGACATTAATATCCCCGTCTCCTTTATATCGTCCATTTCAAGAACTAGGTCTATGTCTCTGGGGTTTGCCCTAGCCCACCCGGTAACCTCAGGATGCTTGTATCCCTTATCCAGCATGTTCCTGGCTACTTTCTTGTCTCTGTCGTTGAACAGGAAGCACTCTAGTTTCTCGATTCCTATCTCATTGAGGTATTCGTATATTCTGAGTTTGTGTTTTCTTGTCAGTACCACACCGGTCATCTGGGCTCCGTCTCTCAGGGTGCTGTCGCTTATTTTTATAA
>JAOZNG010000180.1 GCA_029933895.1 archaeon | reverse complement strand
GCAGACGATACTATGGTCTTCCCTGCAGATATTTAATGCTGTGGTAGTTGCTGTTGCTGCAATAGCAATGATATCCAAAGATCCGAGTTTTATGTATATACAGTTTTCGATTATGGGATTTATATCCAATTTCGGGTTTGATTTGGTTTTGTTGGTTGGTGTGTTCAGTCTCGTGCTTACCCCGGCATTGATGCTTATATGGTTCAGGAACTTTTTACCATAAAATGAAGCAACACAAAAAAGAAGAGGGAAGGAATCACCGAACAGCTTTGGTTCTGTTGTTAATCATGGTCTTATCCACGAATGTTTTCTCAGACAGCTTTCTATCAAAGGAATGGAGTAATCTAAAAACCTTCTGGGAAAGCGAGGGTTTAATAGAAACCGGCACTTTTCTGGGTGAAGGTATGGGGTACTTTCTTAGAATGATTCTTGTTGTTAAAATAATCCATGGCGGATTCATGCCAAAGTATGCCATGTCGTTTCCAAACAAATATCATGTGGCGATAGTATCCAACCCCTCACCACATGACGCCAAAATATTTGAACTCATAGCCTTTTTCATAAGGATACTGCAACCAGTTTATGTACTGGCTATATCAACTGTTGGTTTCTATCTCCTCTTCATGCCCGTGTCGCCTTCATCAAGGTCTAAGGCAAAGGATGTCTTGCTCAGGTTGCTGGTTTCGATGGTTGCTGTCTCCCTCTCCATACCAATAATAAACCTGCTACTGGGGTTGTCTGAGGGGATGACTGAGTCTGTTTTCAGTCTGGTAAGCGGGGAGGAGATAAAGGGTGCTCTGGGCGGCGCAGTCCAAAACCTGTTCTGGATTTATGCATTGACGGCGGTACCGCATACGGATTTAGGGCTCCCCTATCTCACCATGCTTTTTGCCATGTCCTTCATCCCATACATGGTACTGGGTTTGAGGCATATACTTATCACGCTCTTGATGGCATTATTCCCCCTGGGGATGTTGCTCTACTCTCTCCCCTGGTTTAAGGGCATAGGCAAGAAAATGCTGGAGCAGTTGATTGTGTGGATATTCCTCCAGGTCTTCATTGCCTTAATCATTGTTGTATTTGTTGGTATTGGCACCACAATAGAAGAGCATGTTGCCTTGAACGCCGAGATATCGTTCACGAACCTCAGGGGCATGTATGACCTCATGGCTGTGTTGGCTATAGGCCCGTCTACGGCAGAGATCGGGCTGCACACGGGGGAGCTTAATTTCTGGGGTCTCTTCCTAGGTGGAGCAATAGGGTCCGTGGTAGGGGTTGCCGGGACAGAAATCATGCTCCATCACTTCTATGATGCCATGCCTGCAACAGTCAATATCGTGGATTTCGTGCTGGGGGCCACAATATATGCAATGCTGATAATATTCCCCCTGATATGGTCACATCACCTCCGTGACTTTCTACCATGAAAACAAGAACAGGATATCTAATGGCGGTTATTGTATTACTCCTGCTAGTGTCAGCAGCCATCCATCCAGTCTCCGCCGCCAAAACCAACGGCTTCACTAGCTTCACTCTAGCAACGAATGGAGTTATCAAGACGTTCAGCAGTGAAGCAGCGAAAATGGCCAGGAAGCTGATTATTAGACACTCGTCCAGGCTCGTTCATTACTTCTATTTATCGGTGTTGGATAACATGCCCTCCCTCATAAAAGCCAACCCGCCCATGTGGAGCATAAAGCATTTCATGGGATTCTTCATTAACCTGATGCAGCCCTTTTATATCGCAGCCATAATGTTAACGGGGTTCTATATAATCTTTGTCTCACAGTCCCCTCTTAACAGGGCCAGGGCTAAGAAATGGTTTGGTAAACTCATTATAGGGTTGATTCTTATATCTGTATCTCCTTTACTCGTTGAGTTGCTTTATTTTGTTTCCGGGAGCTTGACATCCCAGATTATGAACCTAGCTGACGTAACAGTAGCCCTGGGTTCGCTCCGGGCGGCTGCCCAGGACCTCTTTGATATTTTCATGAAACTAACCCTTATACAACGGTTCGGTGGTATAGAGTTGTTTCTCCTGGATACCGTGCTATTAATGGCATTGTATCTGATACTCTTCGTACGATACATCATGGCGGGGTTGATGGCTGTTCTCCTGCCACTCACCATATTCTTTTATTCATGGGATTTAACAAGAAACGTGGGGAAGATGATGTTCGAGCAGACCATTATCTGGATTTTTTTGCAGCTGGGCTGGGCTATTGGATTAATCGTCGTCTCTGTAACAGCAGCGACCCTCCCTGCTGTATCACCTAATCTGCCACTGGAGCTCATATACGCCACATCACTTATCTTCATGTTCGCCGTTCCGTTCATGATAATGGGTGTTATGAACTGGATGGGGATATCGATTTTCATGTTCGAGATAGTTCAGGCTGCTCCACTAAGCAGCGGTGCTGTGGTAGTGAGTGAGACAACATTTGAGAGGAAACCCTTTGAGGAAGAGGAGGTTGTCATCAAGCCACCAGAGAATTACTGAGAGAATGGATTACCGGAAAAGGGAGATGGTGTTGCTGGCGTTGTTCGCCTTGTTGCTATCAGCCAGCGTGAGCGCCTTAGGGTTGGGGGAATCATCTCCTGGAAGTGAGGGGCTTGCGGGGGTGGAGCAAAGCACCTGCAGGATCCTGCCAGGGACGCCTGAATACAGGGAATACATAAGAGAATGTGAAATAGACAGCCCATGTGTGCGGTTCATTGAAAACGCCAAGCTGATGCAGGAGGAAACCTGCGAGGCCCTTAAAGCCACGATAGAGGAGGTATGCGCTGAGACAAAAGAAAGGGCTATGATCGTAGTCCAGAAGGGACTGGATGTGGGATACACGGAGCTTACGGAAAGCCCTCTGGTGGAGGGGCGGGGCTGCAGATTCGACACAGACACCTCCGGAGTCATAGACAACGACAGACTCTCTGATATAGCCGCCAAATACTTCGACTTCACCATAAATAACGGCCACCACATCTACGCCTA
>JAOZNG010000026.1 GCA_029933895.1 archaeon | reverse complement strand
CAAAGAACTTTGAGGTGACCTTCTCCCCCTTCCCCCCATACGTGATGGAAATCCTGAATGCAGGGGGGCTGCTGGAATATGTGAAGAGGAGGCTAAGAGAATAGTTGTCTTAAAGACATTTTTGGACAGAACGATTGCCAACCAGGTCCCGGACAAGCATCATTCGCCCCCTCTTTGATATGCGATATCTTTATTTTTGGGGGGTCATATTACCACATGATATTCATGAGAAAAGAGGAGCTTCTCCCCGGGGTTGTTATTGAGGGGCCGAATTGGGATGACTACATTATTGTTGAAAAAGTGGAGAGTGTTGGGAGATGGATTAGGATATTGGGGCAGAAGAGGGGCAGCGGGGAGATTATAGACCACATGGTGGGGGAGGAGGAACTTGCCCGCATTAGAGCGATAACTGAACTGGTGGACCTTTTAGGGAGCCCTGAGAGGGTGTTCCTAGCTCTTGAAGCACTGCGATACCGGTTCATTGCAGAATATGACCCCCTGCTCGCCATGAACGTGTCCAAGGTGGATCCCCTGCCTCATCAGATAGAAGCTGTTTACGGCTGGATTCTGAAGATGCCAAGGATACGTTTTCTTCTTGCCGATGACCCTGGGGCGGGGAAGACCATTATGGCCGGCCTAATTATAAAAGAGCTCAAGTTGAGGGGGCTTGTAAGGCGGGTTCTGATAGTGGTCCCCGGTCACCTTAAGGATCAGTGGAGGCGGGAGATGAAGGACAGATTTGGGGAGAGTTTTGTCGTTGTAGATAGGGGATATATGGGGTCACACTACGGGGAAAACGTCTGGCTGAGGGAGAATCAAATTATAACCTCCATGGATTTCGCCAAGCAGCCGGAGATAAGAGGAACCCTGGAGGGAGCTTATTTTGACCTTATTGTGGTGGATGAAGCTCATAAGATGAGCGCCTATTCGTACGGAAACAGGACAAACAAGACTGAACGATACCGGCTTGGTGAGGTGCTTTCCCGGATAACACCCCACCTTCTCTTTCTAACAGCTACTCCCCACAAAGGAGACCCTGAGAATTTCAGACTTTTCCTGGACCTGCTATACCCGGGCTTTTTCAAGAATGAAAAAATGTTAAAGGAGGCCGTCAGTAAAAAGGAGAATCCCATCTACCTCCGAAGGAGGAAAGAGGACCTGATGGATTTTGAGGGGAAACCCATATTTCTTCCTCGCCACGTTCACACACTAGCTTTTGATCTCACGGATGAGGAGATGGACCTTTACAACGATGTGTCCAGATATGTCCATGATCACTATAACCGAGCCCTTCAGAGCGAGGAGAAAAAGAGAAATGTAGCCTTTGCCCTGGTTATCCTCCAGAGAAGGCTTGCATCCAGCACTTATGCCCTTCTCCGCTCCCTACAGAGAAGGAAGGAGAAGTTGCAGGACCTACTGACTGGAGCAGAAAAAATCCCAGAGATGGGCAAATTAGACTTAGAGGAACTTGAAGACCTCTCAGAGGAGGAGAGGTGGAAGGTGGAAGAGAAATGGCTTATGCTGAGTACCGCAGAGAGCCGGGATGAACTGAGAGAGGAGATCAGGCTCCTGGAGGGTCTTATTGAACAGGCAAAGGGGATAATTGAAAGGGAGAGCGAAGTCAAACTGAAGAATCTCCGGGAGACCCTGGAGGAGCTGAACAGAAGATTTCCCCACGAGAAGGTCCTCATCTTCACGGAGTCCAAGGACACACTGGAATATCTGGAGAAGAAGATAAAGGATTGGGGATATTCTGTAAACACCATCCACGGGGGGATGAGCTTAGAAGACAGAATAAGGGCAGAGAGTATCTTCAAAAACGAGACACAGGTTATGGTGGCAACGGAGGCGGCTGGGGAGGGTATAAACCTACAGTTCTGCCATCTTATGATAAACTACGACCTCCCGTGGAATCCCAATAGACTTGAACAGAGGATGGGAAGGATTCACAGATATGGTCAGACGAAGGAGGTGTTCGTTTACAACCTGGTGGCTCTTAACACCCGGGAGGGAAGGGTTCTCAATAAACTCTTTGAGAAACTTGAGGAGATCAAGGAGGCCCTGGGAAGCGACAAGGTCTTTGATGTGGTCAGTGAGGTTATCTACGGAAAGAATCTCTCCCAATATCTTGTGGAGGCCGCCGTGAACGCAAGGGACGTTGAGGAGATTCTGAGGGAGATTGACTTTGAGGTTGATGAGGAATACATAAGCAGGGTTAAAGAGCAGATGGGCGAATCTCTGGCCACTAGGCATATTGATTACACCAGAATCAAGGAAATGGCTGAGAAGGCAAGAGAACAGAGATTGATCCCGGAATATACACAAGCCTATTTCACAAAAGCGTTTGAGGTCCTCGGGGGGAGTATGCGAAGGAGGGCTGATGGTTTTCTCCACATTGAGAAGGTTCCCTCATCCGTGAGAGGTGTGGCGGATAGGGAGGACTTCAAGAGAATTCACGGTACGGTTCTCAGAGAGTACAGAAAGGCGACCTTTGACAAAGATCAGGCGTTCAAACATCCCGATGTGGAGTTCATCTCCTTTGGACACCCGTTATTTGAGGCTCTTCTGACCTACATGGAGGAGAACTTCTCTGCGGAATTGCGAAAGGGCTCGGTCTTTGTAGATCCTGATGGAAGGCTCAACGGTTACATCCTTTTTTATGTGGGAGAGGTGAGGGATGGTGGAGGTTCCATTGCAGGTAGAAGGCTCTTCTCAGTCTACGTTGAAGGGGACAAAGCGGTGAACATCCCACCATCAGTTATATGGGACCTCTCCTTAGGATCCAGTGAGAGGGAGAAGGTCAACATAGAAAGATTAGATGGCACGGCGAGGGTAAAGGTCCTGGACGACCTTCAGAAGTACCGTGAGGAGTTGCTTAAGGAGAGAAAGCGTCAGGCCGAGATCAAGAAGAATTACGGAATGAGGTCGCTGAGTTCCCTTACAATGGAGTTGAGAGCAGAGGTGGCGAGACTCAAAAGGAGGAAAGATAAGGGCGAGAATGTTGATCTGGCGCTGAGGAACAAGGAAGCGCAGCTTCAGATGTATATCCAGGCACAGAATGAACTCAGAGAGCAGATAAAGAGGGAGACAAACTTAACCATAACCAATCCCAGATTTGTAGGGATAATCAGAGTGGTACCACCAAAGATCGTTGAGGAGGCCATGCAGAGCGACGAGGAGATTGAGAGGATCGGAATGGATATCGTCATGGCTTACGAGAGGAATGAGGGGAGAATCCCAGAGGACGTGTCGACAGAGAATATGGGGTTTGACTTAAGGTCCAGGAACGAGAAGGGAGAGGTTGTGCGGTATATTGAGGTGAAAGCCCGGGCAGGAGTTGGAAAGGTTGCACTTACCCAGAACGAGTGGTTCAAGGCACTGAGGTTCGGTGAGGATTACTACCTTTACGTTGTCTATAACGCAGCCAGCACTCCTGAACTCCACATTATAAGAGACCCCGCAAGGAATGTCACCCCGGAGAAGATTGTAGAAAGCGTAAGGTTTGTTGTGGACCCCAAAAGCATACTCTCGGCAGGGGAGGTGAAAAAGGTTTAAATGATGAAACCGTTTCTATTCCAGGTGGGGCTATGATAAAGTTCAAAATAAGGAATTTTCGTTCTATTAGAAAAGCGGAACTAAACCTAACGCCTTTAACAATTTTATATGGACCAAACGGTGCAGGAAAGTCTTCTCTTCTCTACTCCCTGATGGTGCTCAAAAAAATAGCTCTCAACCCTGCCCAGAGCATGGAAAATTTCTTCAATCTGGGTTTCCTTAATATGGGTGGATTTGAGCAGGTGGTATTTGACCATAAGGAAAACAACAGCATAGATCTGACGGTAGAGACCGATGAAAAGGTAGTATACGGAGTCTCTCTTAACCCTCACAAGAGCTTTTTTAGGATATTATTACCTAACTGCAAAGAAGAGAGACTTCTAGTATCTTTCCCCTACCCTACCAACAAGAAGGCGAGGATTAGTGTTGGGAATGACATTATAATATATTGGAACGGTGTAACCGCCTACTCAGTAGAATGCTCCGAGAATAATCTTGATAAAGCGAACAGTTGGATGACACTTATAAATAGTCCCGTAGAACTGCTAAGACAGGTGGAAATGGTCTCACTAAGAAGGGGATTCACAAAACCCATATATAACCCAGTCAATCTAACATCCATGATGAGCTCAGAGGATGAAATAGCCACGCTTCTAGAATCCAACCGATATTTAGAGAATAAGGTAAAGTCCTACAGTGGTGATATCTTTGGAAAGTATTTCAGTGTGAGGCCTCAGAGGGGGGTAGCACTATTCTATCTCCAAATGGTAGATGAAATGGGTCTTACATCCGAGCTAATAAATGAGGGTTTCGGATTGAACCAGACAATATTCATGCTAGCGAAACTACTTAAACATGACACAAAAATCCTTTTAGTGGAAGAGCCTGAAATACACCTGCACCCCACGGCGCAGAGAAAACTGGTTCATGCCTTTATAAGAGCCATAAAGGAAGAGGGGAAACACATTGTTATATCCACCCACAGCGAACATATCCTTTTAAGCGTACTCTCTTCCGTGGCGGGTGGGAAAATCTCGCCAGAGGAGGTCTCCTGCTACCTTGTTAAGAAGAAGAGAAAGGAGAGTGTTATTCAGCAGCAAAAGGTGAACGAAAAAGGCCAGATAGAGAATGGCCTATCGTCCTTCCTTGAAGGGGAGCTAGAGGATATAAAGACCCTTCTGGGGGGCTGATATGGATATTGTTGTTGATGAATGGTTTCCTGAGTATCTTAGAGACAGAGAGAGGATGCACACAGCCTTAGAGGTCATGGAGAGGATCTTTGAAAAGTGTGACAGCATGGTGATTATGGAGAACTCGCCGCTTATGAAGAAGATAAGACAGATTCTTAAAGAATCAAATCACTGGAGTGACGTACGCCAGATGGAGATCCTGCGCTTCTTCATCCACCACTTTCTGACGAACTCCCTCAAACTGCATCTTCGGTCCAAGGGGCTCTCAACAGTGATCCCTGAGGATATTAAAAAAGCCGTGCCAGACCTCAAGGACCTCTACCTTTTCGAGACTCTCCTCCCTGCGATTTCATCGGAGGGGGAGGGAATAATATTAACCACTGACGTAAAACTCAAGAATAATAGTGGTCCCCTATCAAAGTACATTGTCCTGCTGGATTATTTCCTTGAGAACTACCCATTTGAAGAGGGAGATAAGAATGGATAGAAGATTCATAGAGGAATCCTTCCCGGTCAAAGAGGTCAGCAAGGAGTCTGCTAAGGAAAAGAACATACGCCACGGACACATCTCAACACTTCATATCTGGTGGGCCAGACGACCTCTAGCCTCTTCAAGGGCTACCTCCTACGCTGCGCTTATACCTGCACCTGAGAATGATGAGGAATGGGACAAGAAGAGACAGTTCATTATTGAACTCTCAAAGTGGGAGAACTCTCTCAACCCCGACATCATAGAGAAGGCTAGAAGGGATATTTTGAAGGCAAACGGAGGGAAGCCCCCTAAGGTTCTGGACCCCTTTGCTGGTGGGGGGGCCATCCCTCTTGAAGCCCTCCGGCTGGGCTGTGAGGTGTACGCCTCTGACTACAATCCCGTTGCGGTTCTCATAGAGAAGTGCACGCTAGAATTCCCTCAGAAGTACGGCAGAGTTAAAAACACCGGGGAGTGGGGACACCTCAAAGGAAGCGTCTCAAATCCTCTCCTGGAGGATGTTAAGAGGTGGGGAGAGTGGGTTCTCAAGGAAGCCCAGAAGGAGATAGGAAGATTCTATCCTAAAGACCCTGATGGCTCCATTCCAGTTGGATATATATGGGCAAGGACCATCCCCTGTCAGAACCCCTCCTGTGGGGCTGATATCCCTTTGATGAGACAGTACTGGCTCGCAAAGAAAACCAATAAAAAAGTGGCTCTGTATCCATACGTTGATGGAAAGGAGGTAAAGTTCCGGATTGTGGGAAACGGATACGAAAGTATGCCATCTGGGTTTAAGCCTGAGAATGGCACAGTCTCCCGGGCTGTTGCCACATGTCCCGTCTGCGGTCATACGGTGAAGGCTGACATAACCAGAAAACTCTTCCAGACAGGAAAATCCGGTCAGAGAATGATTGCTGTTGTCCTTCACAAACCGGGGACCAAGGGAAAGAGATACAGGCTGGCCACAGAAAAGGACATGGAGATTTTTAAAGAAGCGGAGAAGTATCTTGAGGAGAAAAGAGAGAAACTGATGGAAGAGTGGGGGATAGACCCAGTACCGGATGAACCTACACCGGAAGGGAAAGGAAGTGGAGCAGAGAGAGCTTTTTCTGTGAGAAATTATGCTTTAAATACTTGGGGCGACCTCTTCAACCCCCGGCAGAAACTGGCATTGATTACATTCTCAGAGAAGGTCAGGCTTGTTTATAAAAAGATGATTGAGGAAGGGTACAAGGAGGAGTATGCGAAGGCAGTGATGAGTTATTTGGGATTAATGGTCAATAAGTTGGCATCGTCATCTAATAACCTCGCAAGATGGCAATCCAATGGGGAGAAAATTGCAGATGTATTTTCTCGGCAAGCCCTTCCAATGGTTTGGGATTATCCCGAGGTAAACCTACTAACCGGTACATCTCGAAGTTTTAATGAATTATTTAAAGACATCATTGCAAATATCGAATATCGTTCCAATATACCCAATCCTTCTATACTTATACCAAAAGTCGCCCAAGCCTCTGCCACACAGCTTCCACATCCGGACAACTACTTTGATGCGGTCTTCACCGATCCGCCATATTACGATAATGTACCGTATTCCTATCTCTCTGATTTCTTCTATGTTTGGCTCAAAAGAAGTGTTGGAAATCTTTATCCTGAACTCTTCATGACTCCTTTAACACCAAAGTCAAAGGAAATCGTTGCTTACTCTAAACGGGAAGGTGGGTTTGAGGCAGGGAAGAAGTACTTTGAAGATATGCTCAAAAAGTCCTTTAAAGAGATGGCAAGGGTGCTAAAACCAGACGGTATAGCAACAGTGGTTTACACCCACAAATCCACCTCTGGCTGGGAAACTCTGATAAATTCTCTGCTTGAATCAGATCTTGTGGTTACAGCTTCCTGGCCCATCGATACGGAGATGAAGGCAAGACTGAGAGCAAAAGAATCCGCCGCTTTGGCCTCATCCATCTATTTCGTCTGTCGGAAGATGGAGAGGGAAGAGACGGGATGGTACAATGAAGTGAAGGAGAAAATCAAGAACTACATACACAAAAAACTTGAAAGATTGTGGGAGGAGGGGGTTAGCGGGGCAGACTACTTCATCGCTGCCATAGGCTCCGCCATTGAGATTTTTGGGAAATACAAGAAAGTGATGGATTACCAGGGGAATGTCATAAAGGCTGACAAACTTCTGGATTACGTCAGGGACGTGGTTACAGACTACGCTGTTAGACAGATCCTCCAGAACGGTATTGCAGAGGAACTATCCCCACTGACGAAGTTCTATCTGATCTGGAGATGGACCTACGGTGAGGCACGGGTGGAATTTGACGATGCCAGGAAACTTGCCCAGAGCACGGGTGTTGACTTGAGCGAGGAGTGGAACAGGGGCTTTATAAGAAAAGAGAAGGAGTACGTAAGAGTCCTGGGCCCGCAGGACAGAAACCTGAATGAGATTGAGAGACCAAAGGACATGATTGACGTTCTCCACAAAGCCGTTCTTCTCTGGAAGGGCGGGGAGAGAGATGAGATGATCTCACTTCTCAAAGAGAGTGGATTCTTGGGTTACGAGGCATTTTACAGGGTAGCCCAGGCACTCTCAATGACCCTTCCAGATGACAGCAAGGAAAAGCAGCTTCTGGATGGTTTCCTTGCCAACAGGGAAAACCTTTTAATGGAGGGAAGAAAAGAATCCGTTCAAAGGAGGCTGTTCTAAATGATAAAAAAGGTCCGGATAAGGAATTTCAAGTCCATAAAGGATCTTGAATTCAAACCCGCCAAGATAAACATCTTCATAGGTGAGCCAAATACAGGCAAATCTAATATTCTGGAGGCTATAGGCTCATTTTCTCTCCCGTATGCAGAGCTAGGCGGTATAGACGGTGTATTTAGGAGTAATGATTTGAGTGACCTCTTCTTTGATGATAACGTAGAAGAGGACGTCACTATAGACGCTGACGATAAGCATATAGTAATTCATTATGATACTAACAGCTTAAACTACGTGCTTAAAGCTTACAGCAGGGATCTGGGAGATTTCATTAGTTGCACACAAGAAATAAAGAGAGGGAGGGTTAGCAGCCTTAGCTGGAATGATAACGCAATGAAGGTAAATATAAAACTCTACAGATTTAAGACTCTCACGGAGTATCCAGAGAGAAAGCAGATAGGCTTTCTTAAACCAATCTATGGTGAGAACCTTCCTTCTCTTCTCAGGACACATAAAAGCCTCAGAGATTTGGTTAAATCCATGTTTGACGCTTTCGGATATAGGCTTATGTTAAAACCGGAAACCAATAACATAGAGATTGTAAAAGTAAAGGAAGACATGATACTCTCCCTCCCCTACACTGTGGTCTCAGACACTCTCAGAAGACATTTATTCCACATGCTTGCAATCAAATCAAACAAAGATTCTGTTCTCCTCTTTGAAGAGCCAGAGGCACATGCGTTTCCCAGACATATTAAGACACTGGCGGAGACCATTGCGATGGATAAAACTAACCAGTTCTTTATTGCGACACACAACCCCTATCTCCTCCGCTCCATAATGGAGAAGGCTCCGAAGGGTTCACTCAACATCTACGCCACCTACATGAAGGACTATCAGACACGTCTTAAACTTCTGGACAGAAAGACGATGGAGGAGATCTTCGTTAAGGACCTTGATCCATTCTTCAACCTGGAGAGGTTTCTGGAGGAGTGAGTTTGCCCTCTGAAAGGGAGCTCATTGTTGAGTGTAAGCCTGATCAGCTTCTACTGGAGATCTTCGGCGGCTACCGGAGGAGTGAGATAAACCACAAGGAGGACAGGGGAAGAGCCATTAAATACATAAAAAGAGAGGGGGTGCGGGGCCTCTGTGTTGTGGATGAGGATCCGTCCTCAGGGTACCCGGTGAATAGAATTCTTAAGGACTTCAGGGAGGTGACCGGTGACGAGGAGAGAAAACTCCGGGTGAGAAGGTTCGTGAAGGATGACAAAGTAGTCCTCGTTCTTCAGCCGAACTTGGAAGGGTGGGTTCTTAGGGCTGCAAGGCTCTGCGGGGTGAAGCCAGAAAAATTCAACCTCCCAAACGAAGAGAGCGCCCTCCATTCCGTGATAAATAACAACCTGAAGAACTTTAAGCGCTTTCTTTCAGAGCTTTCTGGGTGCAATAATTTAATAACACTTAAGAACATGTTAAAGGGGGGATCGGATTGAAAGCGTTTAACCTGATCGCAGTTCCGCATAAGGATGTCCTTGAGGGTAAGTTCACAATGGACGTATATGCCGCTGACCTCTGGGACGTCCATAATGGCACAGCCCCCTTGGAATATCGGGATTCCAAGAAGTTCTTTAAGAGAACCCACCTCACCTCTGGACTTAAAGAGGTCATGAACACCGTTGAGAAGAGAATCAAGGGAAAGGATGGAGACCCGGTAATACAACTTCAGACACCTTTCGGAGGTGGAAAGACCCACACTCTCATAGCCCTTTACCACAGGGCGAGGGAGTGGGGGGCAAAGAGTGTAGTGATGGTGGGTACAGTTTTCAGCGCCAATCAGACTCTATGGGGTGAGCTGGAGAGACAACTGGAAGGAGAAGTAAAGAATTTCAAAGACATGACACCTCCCGGGAGTGAGGCAATCAAAAGATTGCTTGAAAAACACCAGCCGGCACTCATACTCATTGATGAAACGCTTGCGTACATCACAAAGGCCGCTGGGGTGAGGGTGGGGGAAACCACCCTAGCAGACCAGACCATGGTCTTTTTCCAGGAGCTGAACGAAGCTGTAAAGAGCCTCCAGAGAATCTCCCTCGTGGTCTCCCTAGCCCAGAGCCACATTGAACACTACGGAGAGGCTACTGAGAGATACTACCAGCAGATGAACAAGATATTCGGGAGGGTGGAGAGGATATACTCTCCCATAAAGGATGAGGAGATTCCCACAATACTTAGGAAGAGGCTTTTCAGCAGAATAAACGAGGGCGAGGCAGAAGAGGTGGTGAATTCGTTTATTAAGTATGCAGAGGAGGAGGGTGTCCTGCCAGAAGGTATAGAGGTCTCCGAATTCCGCAAAAGGTTCCTCAAGTCCTATCCCTTCCTCCCAGACGTTATTGACGTCCTCTACCACCGCTGGGGGACCTTCCCGGAGTTCCAGAGAACCAGGGGGGTTCTGAGGATATTGTCCCTCCTGATTCATTCGCTCAAGGAGAAAAACACCCCATATGTGTCTCTGGCGGATTTTGACCTGGGGAACGAGGATATAAGAAGGGAGTTCATACGCTACATAGGGGATGAGTTCAACGGGATAATAGACGCCGACATCACGGGTGTGGAATCTGGATCAAAAAAGGTGGACAGGGAGCTTGGGGCGGCCTACCAGTGGCTGAACATCGGAACAAGGAGTTCCACCACAATCTTCCTCTACTCCTTCTCCGGGGGCGAGGTCAGGGGTGCCACACTGAGGGATATTAAGCGCTCTGCCACAACACTTGACATTCCCTCAGGAGTGGTCGACGAGGCGGTAAAGAAGCTCAAAGACAGACTTTTATATCTACAAAGTAGGGATGAGAAGTACTACTTCTCCAATCAGCCCAACCTCAATAAGATAGTGCTGACAAAGATGGAGAACGTATCCGAGAGGGAGATAGAGGAGATGGAGGAACTTGTTCTGAAGAGAGAACTCTCCACAAAGACTCCGCTGAGCCTGATTGTGTGGCCCAGGTCCTACTCTGAGATCCCGGATGACGCCCGGCTCAAACTAATAATTCTCCGTAAAGATGACAGAGATGAAGCCCTCCATGCCATAAAATACAAAGGTGAGGGTTCAAAAAGAGAATTTCCCAATACGCTCATATTCCTTGCCCCTATGGAAATCCAGAGAGGGGCCTTCTACGACTCCATCAGGAAACATCTCGCCTACGTTAGGATTGAAGAAGACTCCACACTGACCCTTACTGAGGAACAGAAGGAGGATGTAAAGAAGAACCTCAAACTTACCGAGGAGATTTTGCGCGAGAGGCTCAGAGACTTCTACAGACAGATATATCTGCCATCCAAGGATGGGGTCTCTGTGATGATACTGGCGAAGGTGGCCTATGGGGACCGAAGCAAACTGGACGAGACTGTTTATGAAAAACTCAAGGCGGAGGGTTCAGTGGTGGAGAGGATTTCCCATCTTGTTCTACTCAACAAATATCTGGAAGGGAAGGATTACGTCTCCACAAAGGCGATATGGGACAGCAGTGTGTCCACACCGGGGGAGACCCGTTTTGCCACCCC